>CAZQXY010000223.1:0-3467 GCA_964597455.1 uncultured Desulfovibrionaceae bacterium | reverse complement strand
CTTCCGGATGGTTGTGAGTAACTTCTGCAGAGCGTTTGGCTTCTATAAGTATTCCTTCCAGGTTATCAAAGGCAAAGCCTACCGGGCTGACGCGCATGGCCGAGCCATTTCCAAAGCTGTTGTACGCCTGTTGATTATCGGAAAAAAGCCACTTATAAAACCTGCCTCCATAACCGGCATTGGGATAGCTCCTTCCATATTCTTTAAAGGTTTCAGCATAATTTTTCTTATTTAAAATACAATCTGCTACAGCCACTGTTAACACTGTATCATCGGTGAAAGTTGATCGTTCACTAAATAGCTCAAAATCCGTTCTTTTTATATTATTCCACTCATAAACAGAACCTATGATGTCTCCCGCAATAGCACCCAGCATCTTTAAACCTCCTTCCCAAATCATTTCCGAAAGATTTACAAAGATTAAATGGAATTTATGCCGGTATCATAGGAAGAACCGTTGTCCCCAAGGGGAGCAAAAGAAAAGACTCTGTTAAAAATGTTTTCATCGCTGCTTTTGTCATACATAGATAGTATTATCCGGTTAATGAATAATTTTTCTTCATCTATAAATACCAAACATTCCATCCATAGCTCTTCGGCAGAGCAGTCATGGGGAAAACCTGTTTTTTGAAGATTTTCCGGTGATATATTCAAAAGGATAACCTTTTCTTTTCCTGTTTGTTCTTTTCCTGTTTGATAGTTTAAAAATTTGGCGTGCTTATAAAGAGTCGTCCAGGAATTAAGTAATTCAAATGGAGAGATCAGAAGATTCTCCAGCTCTTCCAGCCCAATTTCTGAAGCCTTCTTCCATAAATGGTCTTTCAAATCTTTTATCAATAGTTCTCCCGAGTTTCTTTCTTTAATAATTTTCAATGAATAGTCGGGGATTTCCCCATAAACCACTTCATTTTCCAGAATATTCCCTTTAAAAGATAATGAATAACCAGACCCCCTTTCTTTAATATCGACATTGAGATGATTAAAATTCAGTTCCATATTTTGCATTGTTTTTTCCAGCATCTTCCCCGGGCGAATACTATTGAGATAAATTAGATTGTAATAGGCAAGAACTAAAAGAAGTAAAAAAAGTAGCGGAAAAAAGACAATCTCCCATTTTACGGTAATTTTCCTTCTTAATATCAACATATTAGTATGCCTCCCCCTGAAACCTTAAATAAATATTATGGTTTACGGTAGGGAAGTATTACTATATTGCCAAAAAGTTTATGTGCCTTCTTCCTTTAAGTAATGTGCTATTTGTTTAAGTAATACTATTCCTTGATCGATGATGCCTCCGAAGCAAAAGAAACCATGAATCATCCCTTGATAACAGCGATAAGTTATCTTTACACCGGCCTTTTTTAACCTGCAGGCATAAGCCTCACCCTCATCATGAAGAGGATCATACTCGGCGGTAACCACTAAGGCCGGCGGCAGGCCGCTCAGGTTTTCGGCAAGAATTGGAGAAGCGTGGGCATTTTCCCTGTCTTTTTCTTTCTGAAAATAATGATTTTCAAAATACTGCAGAGCGTCTTTCGTGAGGAAGTAACCGTTAAATTTATCACGTGACAGATAATTACCGGAAAAATCGGTTGCCGGATAAATTAATACCTGTTTTTCTATTAAAGGAAAGCCTTGATCACGGGCAATTAAACAGGCAACTGCTGCAAGATTTCCTCCGGCACTTTCCCCGCCGACAGCAATGCGTTGCGAATCCCCTCCTAAAACAGCAGCATTTTCTGCGGTCCATTTTATTGCATGGTAGCAATCATTTACCGCGACAGGGAATTTATGCTCGGGTGCCAGGCGGTATTCTACCGAAACGACAATTCTATGAGCATCATTGGCGATAGCCCGCAGCGGGGCATCAGCTGAATTAAGATCACCTGTAACCCACCCCCCGCCGTGAAAAAAAACCAGCAGCGGGAGAAGTCCTTTTCCCTCCGGTGTATAAATACGCAGGTTGATCTTTCCGTCCGCTACAGCAATCCTGCGGTCTTCAATACCGGCCACCGGCTGCGGAGAGATAGCTGTTTTTTTAGTCAGATAACTTGCCCCCTTACGGTTCTTTTCAGGGGAAAGAGTATGAAGAGGGGCACTGTTCAACGATTTTAAATAATCAAGAAACGCTTTTGCTTGGGGATCTAAAGCCATTTTTAACTCCCTCCCGTTAATACGGCGATATTCTTATTTATATCTTCCATTTAACATTTTTCATTTTCTTTAATAAATTATAATTGGTTAAATCGAAATGAACAGGTGTAATGGAGATGTAGGAATTGTCTATTGCCCAAACGTCGGTGTCCTCCGCTTCGCTGTCTAAGGTATCGACTACTTCCCCAGCCAGCCAGTAGTATTTTTTTCCCCGGGGGTCGATTCTTTCCTGAAAGGCATTTTGGTACTGGCGCATACCCAGGCGTGTAATGCTTACCCCGGCGATGTCCTTAAGTGTTTTACCGGGAACGTTTATATTGAGGAGCGTGTTTTCCTGCGCATTGTATTCATGTATAGTTTTAAGTAAACGTACGATAAAGTTTGCCGCGAAACGGTAGTCAGGTTCATTATATTCCGTAAGGGATACCGCTATCGCCGGAATACCCAGAATAGCAGCTTCTACGGCAGCTGATACAGTTCCCGAATATAAAATATCGGTGCCGAGGTTGGAGCCACGGTTTATCCCGGAAATAACCAGATCGGGTTTTTGAGGAAGCAGGTACTCTACCGCCAGTTTTACACAATCCGAAGGAGTGCCGTTAATCGACCACCCCTTTAAATCCGAGTTGTGGTAAAATTTTACTTCTTCCGCTCTTAAGGGGCGGTGCATCGTAATTGCATGCCCGATTGCGCTGCGTTCCCGATCAGGAGCTGCAAAATATAAATCAACGCCTTCGTCCTGCAGCAATGTCTCCCCCAGAATTTGTATTCCCTCAGCATAGATGCCATCGTCATTTGTCAATAATACAATCAATCTAACCCCTCCGCCAAATATAGCAATATAACTAAACACATCCATAAACTTTCCTTTATTAAAAGCACATTTTTTAAAAAGGCAATGTACTTTATATGACTAGTTTACAAGCCTGGTTGCACTCAACTGTGCCTCAAAAAAAACCCTTTCCTCATCAATCGTCAATAATTCTCCATCTGACATTAATACATTCCCATTAACCATTACCAGATTAATATCAGAGGACCTGGCACTGTAAACCAGGTGGGCAAGGAGATTATGCCGGGGGTAAAAATGGGGCTGGTTAAGGTTAAACATGATTAGATCAGCCTTTGCACCTTTCCTTAAAGTACCTGTTTCGTTACTTAGGAAAAGCGCGTCGGCACCGTTTATAGTAGCCATTTTAAAGGCTGTCTCTGCCGGTACCACAGTTGGATTTTCCAGCAAACCCTTGGGCAGGAGCGCCGCTAACCTCATTTCTTCAAGCATATCCAGGTTATTGTTGCTGGCAGCGCTGTCT
>CAZQXY010000222.1:0-3480 GCA_964597455.1 uncultured Desulfovibrionaceae bacterium | reverse complement strand
GGATCCCGGTGCAAAAAATAAAGCGGGCGCGGCTGGAAGATGAGGCCGCGGGGCAGAATCACCAGGGTATTGTGGCTTATATGGCTCCCTATGCATACCTTTCAGTTGAAGAGTTGCTGGAAAACGTTCGCCGGGAGGGAAAATATCCTTTTCTTTTAATGCTGGATCATCTTCAGGATCCCCATAATCTGGGAGCCCTGATCCGGACTGCCGCCGCCGCCGGAGTCCACGGATTAATTCTCCCCAGGGACAGGGCCTGCGGGGTTACCCCCGCAGTTTTCAAAAGTTCCGCAGGCGCTCTGGCACATGTTCCGGTTGCCAGGGCGGTGAATCTGGCCAGAGAAACAGATTTTTTAAAGAAGCAAGGCCTCTGGTTTATGGGTGCGGATATGAGTGGAGAGCAACCCTTTTACGAGGCTGATTTTAACCTTCCGCTTGTCCTGGTGCTCGGAAATGAGGGCGGGGGTCTTTCCAGGCTGATCCGGGAAAAATGCGACTTCCTTTTGCATATACCGATGCGGGAGGCCATTTCTTCCTTGAATGTTGCTGTAGCCGGTGGTATTATTTGTTATGAAGTTTTTCGCCAGAGGAGTTTGAGTATGGGTTATTAAGCCGGAGAGCCGATATGCCCTTACTGTAATCTGGAAAGGCTTTCAGACAGCCTAAGAACCATTCTGGGAAAAATGACGGCATTTGTAGGTGTATGTAAATGAGCCAATAGTTGGTTGTCGTTTTATTTTTATTCCGGTCTTGACGCTTTTGCAGCCATGGGATATAATACATGCGTGGGAATGTCCTAATAAGACTATGGAGGCGATGTTTGTGGTTTTGACGGCGCAGGGTTTGAGGGAGGATGATGGCCCATGTATGGAATTAGATCTCTTAAAGGTTGAAAAATATGAAGACAGGACTGACGAAGAAGTTGCAGTTGAAGCCAAAAATGGCAATGACATCGCCCTGGAATACCTGATCAAAAAATACAGAAACTTTGTAAAAGCTAAAGCCCGGTCTTATTTCCTGATTGGCGCTGATCGTGAGGATATTATTCAGGAAGGAATGATTGGCTTATATAAGGCTATCAGAGATTTCAAGGGTGACAAGCTTTCTTCTTTCCGGGCTTTTGCCGAACTCTGTATAACCCGTCAGATTATCACCGCCATAAAAACAGCAACGCGCCAAAAGCATATCCCTTTAAATTCTTATGTCTCTTTAAATAAACCTATTTACGATGAGGATTCAGATCGCACTCTTCTGGATATTCTGTCGGGGACAAAAGTGACAGATCCTGAGGAGTTAATGATTAACCGAGAAGAATATAACGATATAGAGTTTAAAATCGGGGAAATATTAAGCGACCTGGAATGGCGTGTTCTCATGCTCTACCTGGAGGGAAAATCTTACCAGGAAATTGCCTTGGAGCTGGCAAGGCACGTTAAATCAATAGATAACGCTTTACAAAGAGTAAAACGTAAGCTGGAGCGTTATTTGGAAATCAGGCGGGTGTAGCTCAATGGCAGAGCGCTGGCTTCCCAAGCCAGTTACGTGGGTTCGATTCCCATCACCCGCTCCAATTAGATAGAAACCTTCCCTCAAAAAACAGGGAAGGTTTTATTTTTTAGTTTTTTTAGTTTTGTTTAAGACAGCTTACTGCATGAAAAGCAAATGGACCTGCTGAATCTCCTGCGGGCTGGCCTGTTCTGCCGGCTGGTAAAATCCCTTTTGCTCGGCAACCTTGTACAGTTGATACTGAAACTGTTCATCAGCATTTCTGATCTGCGTTATTGTCTGTCTTAAATTTTGATCTGCACACTGGGCAATTACATTTGCATAACCCGTCAGGCTGCTGTTCATCATTGATAGGATATCATTTACCATAACTTTTTCCTGCATTCTTTCTTTACCTCCTTTATTGTAAAAATGACATTAGTTTTTGTTTTGTTGCTGTGGCTGATTGGGCGGACTGTTGGAACATCTGTCTAATTTGCGGGTCAACACACTGCTGGGCATAATTCTCAAGCTTTTTTGAAGCAGTATCGTGTGAACCGATCAGATGTCTCAAATTTTGCAGTTCCAGTTTGTTCAGCGGCATATAATCAACCCCCCTTTATAAGTTTTGGAGAATCATCATTATCTTTCCTTAACACTAGAATATTATTCAATTAATTAATCTCTTTAATTGGGAGATAATAAAATTATAATCAATATATTGATCGCAATATATTCTCAGCAAAAGGGGATGAATAATTTGAAAGCGGTTATTATGGCGGGCGGCGAAGGCGCGAGGTTGAGGCCTTTAACCTGTGACCGTCCCAAACCAATGGTTCCGATTTGTGATCGGCCAATGATGGAATATATAACTGAGCTTCTGGTTTCACACGAACTAAGGGATCTGGCTGTAACCCTCCAATACCTTCCGGAAAAGATAAAAGATCACTTTGGAGAAAAATCGGACCAGGGAGCAAATTTCACCTATTTTTTGGAAGAAGAACCTTTGGGAACAGCCGGTAGTGTAAAAAACGCTGCTTCTTTTTTAGATGAAACCTTTTTGGTGATCAGCGGCGATTGCCTTACCGATATTAATTTAACAGAAGCGATAGAATTTCACCGCCGTAAAGGGACGCTGGTCACCATTGTTCTTACTCCGCAGGAAAATCCTCTCGAATACGGTGTGGTTATGGTTGATGATGAGGGAAGAATAACGCGTTTTTTGGAAAAGCCTACGTGGGGCGAGGTTTTTAGCGATACGGTTAATACAGGTATATATATCCTTGAACCTGAGGTGCTAGATTATATCCCCGCAGGTAAAAAATTTGATTTCAGCAAGGATCTTTTCCCTTTACTGATGGAAAAAGGCCATACCCTTTTTGGTTGTGTGCTGCCGGGGTACTGGTGCGATATTGGTAATTTGGAACAATACCGCTATGCACATTATGATATTCTGGACAAGAAAATTAATATTAAGCTTCCGGCGGCGGAAGAAGAACCGGGCATCTGGATCGCCGATGAAATTTACATAAATGCGGATACCCGGCTGATACCTCCCTTCTACATTGGTCATGGAACATATATTGGTCCTAAAACAGTTGTGGGTGAGTATGCCGTTCTGGGCGCTTATAATCACCTTTCAGAGAAAGTCTCTATAAAAAGGGGAATAACCTGGTCAAAGGTTTATCTGGGTAAGAATGTTAATATAAGAGGAGGTGTTTTGGCCGGGGATGTTCGCTTGGAATCTGCGGCATCCGTCTATGAAGGAGTCGTAATCGGCGAAAACAGTATTATAGAAAGCAAAGCTACGCTCAAACCCGGTGTAAGAGTATGGCCTTGCAAAAGAGTGGAAAGCGGCGCCCTCGTTAATAACAATCTTATCTGGGGCAACCAGTTCAGGCGCTCGTTATTTGGCGCCGACGGGGTCCGGGGAGAGATAAATGGGGATCTTACGCTTGAAAACGCTCTTAGAATGGGTTCTGCTTTTGCTTTCAT
>CAZQXY010000221.1:0-3494 GCA_964597455.1 uncultured Desulfovibrionaceae bacterium | reverse complement strand
TCATTTTTTTTGATTGCTTGAGGCGCACCATCAATATAGACACGGACATTGCTTCCCGGGATAGGTTTTCCTGTAAAATCATCGATTGCCAGGACCACCAGGGAAACCTTGCGTGTAAAACTATCGGAAATATATGTACTGCGTTCCATAGCACTCCTCCCGAACTACGAATCCTGTACGGTAAATTCCACATCCACAACTCTTGTGACCTCTTTCACCCGGTCGGATTCGATTTCCACAGGATATACCTTGTAAAAAAGGGACAGCTTATAGGGCATGTTCGGCACATTCCACAACTTCATTTTCTCATCGTGCTCCAGCTGCAAGAGTTCAATCCTGGGAACAAACCGGGAATTGGCCAATTCGCTTCCCAATTGTTCCACTGTGAAGGCGGGGTGATCTTTCAAGACCTGAAGCACCTTTCCTAGAATCTTTTGATCTTCTGTGGCGCGGAATTTTAGATCACTTGTTGAGTAGGAGGTGATCATGTAGTAAAGGTCATAAAATGTCGATGGATATTTTAGTTGTTTCACTCCCCTGGGCAACATCTCTGTGATGACAATGTCCTGATTTTCCCTGATATCATAGAGATTTACGCCCAGGGTGATATCTCCCCTGTCACTTGGAGTACATAGACCAATGTTTTCAGTGTTGATTATTATTGCCGGCACCAAATGGTCGCGAAGCAACTGAACAATGGCGTTTCCAATATCCGCCATGATGGTGTAGTTGGCCAAAATATCCACTCCTCGGCATTGTTTTATTCCAAAGCGTCTCTTATTTCAAAGGAGACAGATGGGACAGATGCGGTTTGCCGTGGCAAAACGTCACCTTCAGCAGCTCCACCATTATCCTCTGCGTCATCCCCTGTGTCATCTCCTGTGTCATCTATGGAAACTGTGGATGGGGCGGGAGATCCCTCTTCCGGGATTTTCTGTTCGTAGCGTCCCATGTGGAAATCACCCTCATATACGAGAACTTGATTCTCGTTGTAAAGCTTGCCCTTGCCCTGGTATTTGCCCATGTAAAACTCTCCGGCATAGATAAGATTTACAGTTGTGGGGTCAAAAAGCTTACCTTCGCCTGAGTACTCACCATCCGCAAATCCGCCGTCATAAACCAGGTTCCCCGTCGCGGGATCATAAAGCTTGCCCTCGCCGGAATACCAGTCATCCTCAAATCCGCCTTCATAGATAATAATTCCCGTTGCAGGGTCATAAAGCTTGCCCTTGCCCCCGTATTTACCATCCGCAAATTTACCTTCATAGATGAGGCTTTCTGTCACAGGATCATAAAGCTTGCCCTCGCCGGAATACCGGTCATCCTCAAATCCGCCTTCATAGATAACAATCCCCGTTGCAGGGTCATAAAGCCTACCCTTACCCTCGTATAAGCCGTCTACAAGGTCGCCATCGTAAATGAGATTGCCATCATCGTCATATAGTTTGCTGTTGCCCCCGGTAAATTGATCATCGTCAAAAACGCCGTTAGCAATCACTTCTCCCTCATTATAGAGCTTACCGTTGCCGTTTTTCATGTTGTTGGCAAAAGAACCCGTATACAGGGTTTCCCCATCCTTGTCATATAGCGTGCCTAACCCGTTAAACTTACCTTCTGAGAAGGAACCTGCATATTTTTTAATGCCCGAATCGTAGTAAAGGGTTCCTTCCCCGCTGTAAAGCCCATCGCTGAACTGGCCGGAATACCCTAATTTGCCACTTTCCGTATAGAGCAGACCTTGTCCACTGTACTCGTTCATTAAAAAATTACCCTTATAACGGATACGGCCATTGGGATAATATAACTCTCCGTAGCCGGAGTACATTTCGTTCAAAAACTCGCCCTCATAAAGAAGATTGCCATCGAAGTCATAAAGTGTACCGTTGCCATTGAGCCTTCCATTTTCAAGTCGTCCCTCGAATAATACCAGCCTGTCCCCATTATTGTTAATAAGGCGTACTTTGCCCGAATAGTTCTGAACCTGTGCCGAGTTGATAACCAGTGTTTTGGTAAAGAATTTGGCCTGGATAAAAGGAATGCCTATTTTAATTAAAAGTATGGCAATGATAATGGCGAGCAAAGCCAAAACAAATATCAGCTTTTTGGCCACATATTTATCGCCGATTAGAAAATATTCCTCAAGAGATGCCGGCTTTTTGGTTAGTTGCTTGACCTCTCCGCGGATGTCTTCAGAAACCCTGCCGACAATGCTCTGGGGGCTGATAAGACGGATAATTGTGCGATAAAACATCTGAAAAGGAGCAACGAAAATCCTTTGCATCTTTTTCAGAAACAGATTGAAGGCAGTGACCAAATTAAAACTACCGGGGAATTTCATCCATCGCCCTCCTGTTTACTGAACCTGTTCAATCTCGAGAGTGCCGATAAACTCGAAATGGTTTACGTGATTAATCGTTGGATCTATGGATTCTTTGATGGTGCTGGCAAGATAGACAATCCCCAAAATCATAAGCGCCACCGCCAGAACTTTTTTTAATACCTTGAATAGCCTCTTCACCCGCTCCCAGAGAAGAAACCATTTGGATTTAGGTTTGTTGAGCTCTTCCTCCGGTATGAGCTCGACCTCACGGCACATCTGGGTATACTGCTTGTAAAGCTCTATACTGCCAAAGTACTGCTCCTTATGAAGAGCAGAATAGAATTGGTTGATAGGCGGAGCCGCCTGCTTAGAAAGCTCATCTGCAAAAAGCATCTTGAAGATGGCAGTGAACGCTTTTAAAACTGCCTGATCATCTACTGCAGCAAGGTCGCGGATATCGCTGGGCACATAGTTAAAGAATATGTCGAGGTTGGGTTTAACGATGATACGCTCCCCCGTCAGGCAGTTTTCCAAAAAGTATAACGGCATATCGAGAAACACGATCCTATCGAGTATCTTTTGGCCCATTTTCATGCGCTCATTGAGTGAGCAGCGCTCGTTGTTCAGTTTTTCAGACAGCGAAATGCCTCTGTAATACTTCAAAACCAGACATAAATCGTCTTCAAAGACAAAGTGCTCAATGTAATCAACAAAGGTTTCTTTTTGTATGTTTGTATTTAGATAAACCATCAGCCCGGGTACAATAACTCTATCCTTTATGCGCAGGATAGTGTATTCCAGGTCTGTTGCAATATCCCGGCAAATATATATATCACCCAAATCGTTAGTTAGAACATGACTGACGACTTTGTATCCGTGTTCATATGTTTGAATAAGCAATTATGTCACCACCATTTATGCCGGCACACCCCGGCCTAGTCTCTAACGACTATAATGACGGAGGCCTTAATTTCCGGATATGCCGCACTTTGCGCTACAACCTCGTATACACCGGGTTCGTTGGGAGCAACATACAGGCCATTGTTATCTATCATGCCGCCATTATCTACCACCGACCACCGTACGGTCTTATCCTGTATATTACTGCAGACTGCCTCCAGATAATAGCTCTCGTTGGTTTTGAGGGCCAGAGTATTGGGTTTGATGAAAATTT
>CAZQXY010000220.1:0-3497 GCA_964597455.1 uncultured Desulfovibrionaceae bacterium | reverse complement strand
TACAATGCTTATACAGAATTATGGAGCAAAAGTAGATGTATAACATTTATATACAATCAAGGAGGTGGTTTTTTGCCGGCCAACCTCACACCTCAGTACTATGCAGCAGAGGACGCTTATAAAAAAGCTTCCTCTGTTGAAGAAAAGATCGAAGCTTTACAGGAAATGCTGGCGGTTATTCCAAAGCATAAAGGTACGGAAAAAATTCAGGCCGATCTAAAACGGCGTCTCTCCAAGCTACGCGATGAAGGAGAGAAAAAGGCTAAGGCGACGCGTTTTAACCCTTTTGCGATCGATAAACAGGGCGCCGGTCAGGGGGTCATTGTCGGGTTCCCCAATGCAGGAAAATCTTCACTGCTTGCAACCCTGACAAAGGCAAAAGCAAAAATTGCAGCATACCCATTTACCACTTCCCTGCCCCTTGCGGGAATGATGCCCTATAAGGATATCCTCATTCAACTGGTGGATACACCCCCTCTAACTTCTGAAGGTGCGCCTCCCGGGCTATCGAACACCCTGAGGGGAGGGGATTTGTTGCTCATTGTCATCGATGCCGGCAGTGATGATTGTCTCGAACAGGCTGAAAAAACGCTCTCCTTTTTAATAGAGAAAAGGGTGATTAAAAAGGAAATAAAAGAAAACAACCTGCCGGATCAGCCGGTGCAGGATGAAAGAAAGTACCTGCCTTATATTGTAGTGGCCAATAAAATGGATCTGCCAAACAGCGAGGATAATTTAACCATATTAAACGAGCTAATGCCGGGCCTTGCTTTAACCAACATTTCTTTGAAAGAAAAAACAGGCCTTGACTCCTTGAAAGATAGAATCTTTCAGGGCCTTTCTATTATTAGAGTATACACCAAGGCTCCGGGGAAACAACCCGATATGGAAAACCCGTTCGTGCTAAAAAAAGAAGGCACCGTTCTTGATTTGGCCTATAATATTCATCGCGATTTTCCTGAACGTTTAAAAAATGCCCGCGTCTGGGGCTCGGCCAAATTCGATGGGCAAACGGTAGCGCGGGATTATATCTTCGAAGATGGAGATATCGTTGAGCTAAATATTGGCTAAGACCCTAAAAACATGCGACAGCGAGAAACGTCCGAAACCACTGAAAAACTATGTTCTTGGCTAGCTATGCTTAAATCACTTTGAGAAAAGTTCAATGTTATCAGTAGTTTAAAGATCCTTCGCTAACGCTCAGGATGACAATTCAGGGCTTTTTCAGTGGTCTCAGAACCATCCCCTCTGCCGCGCAAAGTAAAAAGGCCTAGCAAAAGTGCGACAGGGAGAACCGTCCCCTGTCGCACGCACTGTCGCACGCACCATCATTTTTTCATTATTTTCCCTTAAACTGCGGCTTGCGTTTTTCTAAAAAAGCAGCTACGCCCTCTTTTTTATCCTCTGTAGCACAGGCCAGGGCATGCAGATAAGATTCATGTGCCAAACCTTCGTAGATTCCCACTTCAAGTGAGCGGTTAACGGCTTCTTTAGCGTACTGGATAGCCAGCGGCGATTTGGAAGCGATAACATTGGCCATTTTTTTGACTTCTTCCATTAAATTCTCCTGTGGAACAACCTTATTCACCAACCCGATACGGTAGGCCTCTTCCGCATCAACCATTCTGGCTGTTAAGACCATCTCCATTGCCCTGCCGAACCCGATCAACCGGGGAAGACGCTGGGTAGCACCATCACCGGGGATAATCCCCAGGTTTACTTCCGGAGAGCCCATTTTGGCATTGGTTGAGGCGATGCGCAGCGTACAGGCAATCGCTATTTCTACACCTGCTCCCAGGGCAAACCCGTTAACAGCCGCGATAACCGGAATGGGCATCTCAGCCAGCATATTCAGGACTTCCTGACGGCGCCTGGTCTGTTTGCGACCTAGGACAAAATCACGTTCCTGCACTTCTTTGATATCCGCTCCAGCCATAAATGCTTTTTCTCCGGCACCGGTAACGATTAAAACCCTGATTTCATCGTCCTTTTGCACTTCAGCTAAGGCCTGCCCCAGTTCCTCCGTCAGTGCATTGGAAAGGGCGTTCATCACTTCCGGCCGGTTAAAAGTTATGTAAGCCAGAGGATATTCTTTTTCAAATTTCAGAAGTTGATACATATTATATCTCTCCTTCCTGAACTCATTATGCTCATCAATTGACATTACTTCAGTAAATACCCGCAAAGGAGGAAGGAAACACAACCCTTCCTCCTTTACTCTTCCCCAAAAAATGTTTATTACGCAAAAGCGGGAATGCCTAATTCGGCATTACCGATGATTAACTGCTGGATCTGGGAAGTTCCTTCGTATAATGTATTGATCCGTGAATCACGATACATTCTTTCCAGCGGATATTCTCCGGAGAAGCCGTAGCCTCCCAGGACCTGGATCATGTTATAAGTAACCCTGTTAACCATCTCACTGTTGAAATATTTGGCCATGCAGGTCTCACGGGTATTGGGAACTTCTTTGTTCTTCAAGAAGCCTGCGCGGTAAACCAGCAACCTCCCCATTTCGATTTCCAAAGCCGCATTGGCGATCAATTGCTGTACCAGCTGATGGGCGGCAATGGGCTTGCCAAACTGAATTCTATCCTTGGCATACTGCTTGGCAATATCCAGCGCTGCCTGAGCAGTGCCCACACAACCCGCGGCCACGGTATAGCGCGCGTTATCGAGGGCGGACATGGCAACCGCAAAGCCCTTCCCTTCGGGCCCCAGCATATTTTCTTTGGGAATGCGCACATTTTCCATAATTATTTCGCCGGTATCCTGTGAACGAAGGCCGATTTTTTCATGAATTGGTTGCGGAGTAAATCCCGGGGTCCCCTTATCAACCAGAAAAGCGGTAATACCCCTGGCACCCTTCTCCTTATCGGTTTTCGCAAAAACTATGGATACATCCGCCTGATCCGCATGAGTGATCCACATCTTATTGCCATTAATAATATAGTAATCGCCATCCTTTTCGGCGACGCTCTTCATGCTTGCGGCATCGCTGCCGGAGTCAGGCTCTGTAAGCCCATAGCAGCCGAACATCTCACCGGTGGCAATGCCGGCAACGTATTTCTTCTTCTGTTCTTCTGTGCCCCACTTGAGAATGGTTTTAGCAACCAGGGAGATGTTCACGGAATAGCTGCCGCGCATGGACGAACAACCGTAGCCAAGTTCTTCAGCTACAATCGCGTGAGAAATATAGTCCATCCCCACACCGTCATACTCCTCAGGTATGGATGTGCCGACAATCCCCAGATCACCCATCTTCCGCCAGAGATCCATGGGGAAATATTCTTCCAGGTCCCATTGCTTGGCATTGGGGGTAATCTCCTTGGCCACAAATTCACGGACCATCTTTTGAACTGATAATTGCTCTTCAGTCAAGTCAAAATTCATTATTTTGCACCTCCTGTGTTTTTCATTTAATAAAATTTAATAAAAGCCTTTATTTTAAAACTGTTGGAACAGGGGGATCCTGGGAATAATCATAAAAACCTTTG
>CAZQXY010000219.1:0-3513 GCA_964597455.1 uncultured Desulfovibrionaceae bacterium | reverse complement strand
TGCCATCTTCACAGCCAATGCATCTCCCAAGGAATTTGAATTTCAATCTGACGCCCTGGAGAATATCACAGGCCTGAAAGAAGGCAAAGCCGTTTATGGTACCGATGTGAGATTCAGAGTGAAGGCTGTATCAGGCTATATCATAGATGCAGTGAGCTATAAAGCCGGCGATGATGACTGGGCAGACTTGACTGCGGACACCTATGACGTCTACACTATCCCCGGAAACTCCATAACCGGAGATATCACAGTCAAGGTTGACTACCTGGTAAAAGGTGCAGTCAGCTTCATCGGCCATGACGAGTTTAATTCTTTGCCCGCAGGCTTCAAGCTCCTGATGTTGACAGTAGCATCCAAGTTGGAAGGCGCTGCTTACGAGTATGATGGCGCGGTGATGTTATACTCGTCCTTATACAGTAATCCCGAAGGGGGCGAGCATGTTTATCTTTATGCTGTGGACAGTAACATACTTGGAGAAGATGCGCTTGCTAACATTCAGGTCAGGTCAGGCAGCAGCTGCGTTGAGCTGGCCTACAACTGTGATGTGAACGGAGACGGCAGGGTTAACTCCACCGATGCGGTGCTGGTCTATGGGTTGTACAAGGGGCTTCATGTGGAAGATCCCGGGTTTACAAAGGTCAGCCTACGGTTGCGCCTGGAGGCCGATGTAAACGGCGATAGAGCTGTTAACACCTCAGATGCCGCTGCTATCCTGAATCATATCTGGGGTTTCTAGCGTCTGACATCTAACGTAGCATATCAGGGGCGGTATGGTTGCCCATATTGCCCCTGATGCCTTTAACTTTAGCTAACTGTCGGGTGGGAGAACTGTGAAAAGAAATATCAAAAGTTTTGCCTTGCCTCTATTCAGCCTGATTTTCAGCCTTGTACTGACGTCTGTTGCAGTTTTTGCCGCTACGGGTAGCTCTATGAGTTTTGATTTTGAACTCACAGCTAATGGAGATACTTCTGCTGCAGTTTCCGTGGGTGACGAGATAAGCTTCCAGGTGGAACTTAAACGCACCGACGAGGGTAAGAACGGCAGCTATACTATGTACTCCATGCAGGATGAGATCATCTTTGACAGCAGCCACTTGTCGATGGTCGAAGGAAGCGTGATAGTCGCCCCATCCTATGATTATAACCTCCGCACCATGGATGATGGTGTGAGAGAAAGGGTAATTCTCAGCAGAGTTGTCGTGAATCCCGACGGCGCCCCCACACCCGACAGCCTGATTATCGCCACCTTCAAGTTGAAAGCCTTGGCTTCTATCCAGAATGGATCTGTCATCAGCAGAAACTTCAAGGTCAACACGAAAAACGGGGACACTTATATAACCACAAGTAACGATGTGAGTCTAACTATTGCGGGCCTCAGCCCTGTCAGCCACGCCATAAGGTTCATCAGTAATGATGTTTTCAACTCTCTGCCCTCAGGTTTTAAGCTACTTGAGTTGACAGTGGCATCGAGATTGGCATATTCTGCCTACGAGTATGACGGTAAAAAAATGTTTTATTCGTCTGCATACAGCAATCTTGCCGCAGGCGAGCATGTTTACCTTGACATAGTGGAAAACGATGTCAAGGAAGCAGATGCATATGCCAATATCCAGGTCAACGCCGGCAGTTGCATAGATTTATGCTATGATAAAGATGTGAACAGAGATGGCCTTGTAAACTCCACTGACGCGGTGCTGATCTATGGATTGTACAAGGGGATCCATGTAAATGATCCCTTGTTTAGGAAAGTAAGCATGCAGATGCGTCTCGAAGCCGATGTGAACGGTGATGGAATCGTCAACACTAGCGATGCCACCACGGTCTTAAGTAGTCCCTGGGGCAAATAGAGAACACAGCGACGTTTGCACTCAACAGTATTTAGGGGTGGAAGTTCTATGAGAAGAAATATCCAAAAAATTGCCTTCCCGGTATATATCTTGATTATCTGCATTCTGCTTTTACCTTTAACTGTTGTTGCTGCTACAGACAACTCCAGGAACTTTGTTTTTGAGTTAACGGTTAATGGGGCTACTGCTTCTACAGTTTCTTTGGGGGACGAGCTAAGCTTCCAGGTGATGCTAAAGCGCACTGATGAAGGCAGGAGCGGCGATTACACCATGTACTCCATGCAGGATGAGATCATCTTTAACAGCAGTTATTTTTCTTTAGTGGAAGGAAGTGTAGAAACCGCCGCTTTCTATGACTTCAATGTTCGCACCCTGGAGGATGGAGTAAGAAACAGGATCATCCTGAGCAGGGTTGTCGTAAGCCCCGCCGGGGCACTCACTCAGGATAATTTGGTGATCGCTACCTTCAGGCTTAAAGCCCTCACACCCATCCAGGGTGAATTAATAACTAGCCGGAATTACAAGGTCAATACCCAAAACGGGGATACTTATGTAACCACAAGCAATGATGTGAACGTGACAATCAAGGGGCCCGGCTCTGTTCACTATGCCGTAGTTTTTGAAGGAGGGCCGGGGGCTCTTGGGACTGCACCTTCAGTGGGCGGTCAAGCGGAGGGAGATCAATTTAAACTGCCCGATAACACCTTTAGAAAAGATGGCTGCACCTTCGCCGGTTGGAACGACGGTACTAAAACCTATGCGGACGGCGATACTTACACCATGCCTGGTTTTACAGTAACTTTTACCGCCTGGTGGAAAGAAGATAGCGGCAGCGATACAGCTCCTGGCGGAGGCGAAGTCTCGCCAGGTGAATCAACAGGATCGCCGCGCTTTGACGTAATCATCGATGAGAAAGAGAAAGGCCGGAATGTTACCCTGGATGAAAATGATGAGGGTATGATGTTATGCGGTGACGATTTGTCGGATATTACTTTGCACGTCACAAAGGCCGACAAGAAAGGTCGCCTGGATATTGATACTGATGAAAAGGAAGTCCTGATCAAAGAAACACCAGGAGGCGACATCGAGGCCTTCACCGATCCGGATGATGACGGTGTTTTTGACACCCCCATCGCGCAGGCTGATTTCGACCAGGAGAAGAATATCACCTTAATATTTATTCTTATAGCCGCCGGTTTAATCGCAGCAGTGGTGGTATGGCGACTGGTGATTATCTATCGGAACAAGCATATATAAAGGCTTCGGGGCCCCAGGGCGCCTGGCTGGCGAATCACAGCTCTAATATTTCGCGGATAACGGTTTCGCTCATGGCGTAGAAGAAGGTTTCGCCGGGCTGGATGACCTGACCGATGAGGTCTTTTTTCTCCGCCAGGCAAAACCGGTGACCCAACTCTCCCAGGCGCCAGCCCAGGCAGGGTCCGGTACTGCCCGCCCCCGCAATGATTGCCCCATATTCCATCTCGAGGCTTATTAAACCCGCCCCTCATTATTATTGCAAGCAATATTCTTTATGTAGCCCGGATACCCATGTGTGTCCCGCCCCCTGATTCATGCTGCTAAAGGCAAGTGCGCGGAATAGGGTCTAAACCATTTTGATAAAGGTTTAAAGATCGTTTTGTCGAATATGTATAGGAAATAAAATGTC
>CAZQXY010000218.1:0-3516 GCA_964597455.1 uncultured Desulfovibrionaceae bacterium | reverse complement strand
GTTCCATTAAATGAAGATACCCGCTGGTTAATCTCCAGGAATGAACTGGCTCTTATGCAGCCAGGTGCGTTGCTTATCAATACTGCCCGGGGCGAAATTCTTGATCAGGCCGCTCTGGCTGAGGCGCTGGAAAGCGGACATCTTGGCGGGGCTGCCGTGGACAACTTTTCGCCGGATCCGCCGCCGCCGGATCATCCTTTGTTGAATTTATCGCCTGCAGCCAATGAAAAGTTTATTGCTTCGCCCCATATCGCCGGTGTTACCGCCGCTTCTTTTTCCCGCATGTTAGAAGAGGCGTTGGCCAATATCCAGCGCGTAGCAGCAGGTGAGAACCCCAAATATGTAGTTAATGGCATTACCTCGCCGAGAATGCAGGCAAAACGGTAGAATTAGTTTTATCAACTAAAGAAATAAAAAATAAGTAAGATTATTAGGAGTGATTACAGTGACCGTAAGCAAATGGATGCCTGTTGGAACAGTATTAAAGATGAATGCTCTTAATTACCCTGATAAGCTCGGCTGTCAGGATAAGAACAAAAGCTTCACCTTCAAAGAATGGAACGAACGTTCCTGCCGCCTTGCCAGAGCATTGGAAAACATGGGTGCAGGCTACGGTGAAAGGGTGGCTATCCTATCCTACAACCGCGTCGAATGGATGGAGATTTACGCAGCATGTGCCAAGGGAGGGCAGATTGCTGTTCCTATCTTGTTTCGGCTTTCACCTGCAGAGTTCGAGTTTATAGTCAATCATGCTGAATGTAAAGCTTTTATCGTTGAGGAACCGTTTATCGAAAAAGTTGAGAGCATCCGTTCTAAACTTCAAAAAATTCCGCAGGATAATTTTATCTACCTGGGAGATAAAAAAGCACCTGCCGGTTATCGTCATTATGAAGAGGTTTTACAAAACAGTTTGCCTGAAGAGCCTGATGTTATAGTAGACGCCGCGGATCCCTGGACCATCATGTACACCTCGGGGACAACAGGAAAGCCTAAAGGCGTGGTAAGAAACCATGAGAGCTATATCTCCCATTACTTACTTAGCAATATTAGTATGGGCGTTCTTCCCACAGACAAACCCATCCTGGTCATGCCCACATGCCATGTTAACTCCATCTACTATTCATTTTGCTATACCTACGTTTCCGCACCGGTGATGATCTATAACACCGTCAGCTTTGATGCGGAAGATCTGCTGCAGACTATTGAAAAATTTAAGCCCACATACACATCCCTGGTGCCCACGCATTATACAATCATACTATCGCTACCGGACGAAGTTAAAAGGAAATATGATGTTAGCAGCATTAGGCAGCTTCTCATTTCTTCAGCGCCGGCCAGAAAGGAACTTAAACTGGCCATTATGGATTATTTTACCAGGGCGGAACTCTGGGAAGCCTACGGTTCTACGGAAACCGGTTTGATAACATATTTACGTCCGGAAGATCAATTACATAAATTAGGTTCGATCGGCAAAGAGATCTTCGGTATTGATAGAATAAAGCTACTGGATGAAGACGGTAACGAAGTTCCGGACGGAGAAGTCGGCGAACTGTATACACGCTCTCCCCACGTTTTCCAGGAGTACTGGAAAGATCCCGCCAAAACAAAAGAAGTCTTCCAAGGCGAATGGTGTACGGCTGGTGATATGGGGAAAAAGGATGAAGACGGCTATTATTACCTGGTAGACCGCAAGCAAAATATGATTATTACCGGAGGTGAGAACGTTTACCCATCTGAAATTGAGGCAACCGTTGCCTCTCACTCAGCCGTAAAGGATGTTGCCGTAATCGGCATTCCCGACGAGAAGTGGGGGGAAGCGATTAAGGCGATCGTTGTTTTAAAGCCGGATTATAAATCAGATGAAGAAATGTCCAGGGAAATTATACAATTTACCAGAGGGAGGCTGGCAGGGTACAAGTGCCCCAAATCTGTGGATTTTATTTCTGATGAGGAGATGCCCAGAACGGCTACCGGTAAAATTCTGCACCGCATTCTTAGAGAGAAATATGGTGCCTGAAAAAGCGCCCACAGGCCAAATTTTTAGAAGCTCAAAAACCCAGGTTGATTGTATAGGGGCAGTACCATTTGGTAAGAGTTTTGCAAAAAAATATTTCAATTTTATGAAGGGGGAGAGTAATGAAAAAACTAATGACTGGAAATGAAGCCATTGCCTATGGCGCTTACCTGTCCGGTGTTAGGGTAGGTGCTGCTTATCCGGGAACCCCGAGTACAGAGATCATGGATAACTTTTCGCGCTATCCCGGGGTTCATGCAGAGTGGTCTCCTAATGAAAAAGTAGCAATGGATGTGGGTATCGGTGCGGCCTATGCCGGGACGCGGGCTCTGGTTTCCATGAAGCATGTAGGTGTCAACGTAGCGGCCGATTCTCTGTTTTATGTATCTTATACCGGCCTGAAGGGCGGGCTTGTTCTTGTTTCAGCCGATGATCCCGGGATGCACAGCTCCCAAAATGAACAGGATAACCGTAAATATGCCAGATTTGCCAAGTTGCCGATGCTGGAACCGTCCGACAGTGAGGAAGCCAAGCAATTTGTAGGTATAGCGCTGGAGATGAGCGAGGCGTTTGATACGCCGGTAATGTTGCGAACCGTTACGCGCATTTCCCACTCTTCTTCTCCTGTGGTACTATCCGCAGAAGAACCTCCGGGGGCACTGCCGGAGCCGCCTTTGTATGAACGGAATCCCGGTAAATTCGTCATGGTGCCGGCCTATGCCCGGCAGCGCCATCCTGCAGTGGAAGAGAAGATAAAAAAGCTGGCCGAGTATGCCGAAACACTGTCAATCAACCGAATTGAGCCGGGTGATGATACGCTGGGCATTGTTACCGCCGGTTCAGTTTACCAGTATGCACGTGAAATATTTCCACAGGCCACTTTCCTCAAACTGGGCATGGTCTATCCGTTACCTGAAAAACTTATTCGCGAATTCGCCTCCAGGGTAAAAACGGTATTAGTAATCGAGGAACTGGATCCATTCTTTGAGGAACAGATTCGCTTGATGGGAATAGAAGTCAGAGGTAAGGACATTTTTCCCATGATCGGCGAATTTAGCCCCACACTTATTCGCAAGTGTGCAGCAACTGCCGGCTTTATAAAGGAAGCCCCTGTCCAGGCTGAAGTTGCCGCCACCGTGCCTGCTTCTGTCGAACTGCCTATCAGGCCGCCGATCTTATGTCCAGGCTGCGGTCATCGCGGATTATTCCACGTTCTCAAAGAAGCCGGGGTACTGGTCCTGGGCGATATCGGCTGCTATACATTAGGAGTAGCTCCGCCTTTGAGTGCCATGCATACCTGCGGCTGTATGGGTGCCAGTATCGGAGTCGCCCACGGAGTAGCGAAAGCCGGCGTAAAAGACCGCGTCGTGGCTGTTATCGGTGATTCTACCTTTTTCCATTCCGGCTTCCATCCCCTAATTAACGTCCTTTATAACGATAGTAATGTCACGGTTATCATTACCGACAATAGCGTTACAGCAATGACCGGCCACCAGCAGCAT
>CAZQXY010000217.1:0-3529 GCA_964597455.1 uncultured Desulfovibrionaceae bacterium | reverse complement strand
CAGTTGCAGGGGTGGGCACCCAGGCAAAAGCTCTAGGGATTATTTTTTCCACATCGACAAGAAAATTTATTCCTCCGCCCGGCAAAACAAAAACCGGAGCGCCTCCCACAGTTAGAATAATCTCACCGGCATGTACTCCCCTGGTTAGACGCAGGGGATAATCAGTTACCCCTGCACGGGCACTCCCTCCGGACCCCCCCGTATAAATAGCTGAAACACGAGATTCCTCACAGCTTTCAGCCAATGTATGCATAAAATCCATAACCTCCGCCGTCAACGGAATCTCCATCAGAGAACCGGAGGAAGTTACCTCCAGCAGTGCTGCGCTGCGACCGGTTGTCTCTGTCACAAGGACACGCATTCCGGGTTTGCAAATGCTCATGTCTATTTTTGATACCGCTTCCCGGGGATCCATTACTATAGTATCGCCCCAACCGGTACCTGCCTGGCCAAAATACCTGCCTACTGTGCTCTTTCGTCCAACAGGAGCTATACCGCTGTATTTCATCCCCAGCACCGCTCCGGCGGGATGTTCCGAAAGGAGGCCGGTGATATGGTGATCGAGGATAATGGCTTCATCAACAATCTCCTTGAGCCTGCGGGCAAAGAGTCCGATGGTAGCGCTTCCGCAGCCGATACGCATTCTGGTATCCTGTTTACCGTCAATGACCGGCTTTTCTCCGACCTGAATTTCTAAACCGCTTCCTTTTTCTACGTTCAGTTCCACCTTTTCTTTGTTGACAATATCTACGATCGTTCTTGCTACAGTGAAGCCCGTTTTACCACTTAAAAGGTTGACCCCTCCCAAAGCCAACATTTTGGCTCCATACTCCTCGGTGGTAACTCTGCCAACGAGCTTTCCATTACGCCGAATCTTGGCTCCTTCTTCACCAATGTAGAAATTAGTATCGATCTTTACCTTTACTCCGCTGTAGCTTAAAGGAGCTTCAGTAACAACTGTTACCAGCTCTATTCCGTCAATGTTCCGGCTGACAATATGGGGTGCGGGCTTGCTATCAGGATAAGTAGTGCCTGCGCCTACTCCGGTAATAAGAGGCCTGTATGGCAGATTACGATAATCACCCAGAGGCTTTTCGACCAGGGGACGGTTTCGGAGAAGAGCGCCCCCTTTATGAACATATCGCATGCAGGCGCCACAGTATCCTTCCCGTATCAGGCATTGGACCGGGCAGGAATAACACTGCACTATGTTCGGTTCCTTTTCCTTAAAAACAATAATCGCTTCATGCGGGCAGACCTTGCTGCATGTACCGCAGGAGGAACAGGCCTCGGAAATCACAACGCTTCCATTTTCCAAGGTTATTGCCCCCAGCGGACATTCCCGCTCGCATATACCGCACGCGCGGCAGGCTTCCTGGTTTACTTGAATCATTTCCTCGACTCCTCGATTAATGGTTTACGCTTTGGCGGGGGAGTGTTTCTGCTTGTGTTAACCAGAATCTTCCCATCTACTATGACCAGGGCAACGCCCGGAAGATCCCCTGCCTCCAGGGCATCAAGTGCGTTTTCCCCTGCCGACCCCATAGGAGCGTCCATCACTACCAGATCCGCCTCATGCCCCTGTTCAATCAAACCCGTATTTAACGCATAATGTTTAGCTGTGTTGCCGGTAGCCGCACAAACAGCCTGTGCAGCGGGAATCCCCGAAACCGAAGCCAATTGGGCCATAACTCTTAATATCCCTAAAGGGATTACTCCTGTTCCCGAAGGAGCATCGTTGCCAATAATGAGGCGGTGCAGTTCATTTTTCTTGTAAAGCAAACGTGCCGCAAAATCTGCTGCCTTGGGATTGCCGCAGTGAACTATCTCCAGGGTTATCTGGGTATCGTTTACCAGCTTTTCTATTTCTTCAAGTGGAGGAGCAGTGGGGCCTCCGTTGATATGAGAAGCAACATCCGGCTGAACTTTAAGCACATCTTTGGCAGTTACGACGGAACTGCCGGGAATAGAGGTGCCGCCGGTATGCATCATCACTTTCATAGCGTACTTGTGTGCCCAGTGCACCATTTGTGCAGCTTCCTCGGGGTCTTTAACGCTCCCTAATCCTATTTCTCCCACCAACCAAACACCTTCCGCCGCCATTTCAGCAAAATCTTCTTCTTGAAGTCCTTTTTCCAGGATTAAGGCCCCCCCATGCAGCTTGACACCTCCGGGACGCAGGTTGCTGGAGGATTTATGGCAGAGTATGGCCAGCGCTTTGGCTCCTGCAGGGTCTTTAGGCCTACCTGGAACATGAGCCTCTCCGGCGGAAATCATCGTCGTCACCCCGCCATGAAGGGAACTGTTGATAAAGTCAAACATTTTCTGGCGGGGTGTGTAATCGCCAAGAACCGGATGGACATGTGAATCGATAAGGCCGGGGGTAACCGTCGCACCCCGGACATCGATAATAACATCCAGCATATCCTCGGCTAATGGAATATTTCCTACAGCGGATATAACACCATTTTCTATTAAAAGAGTATTTTCTTTACTGTAAGGCTGGTCATGTTTCCCAGTTATTAAACAACCGATATTTTTTAGTAACAAGGAACTCAATTTTATCCCTCCATCCTTTTGTCATTTGCGCCCATTTTGTGCGCTGCCTTTTTAACCGCCTCCAGGATCTTTACATAACCGGTACAGCGGCAGAGATTGCCGGCGAGGGCTGTTTTAATTTCTCCCTCATCGGGATCTTTTGTTTTTTGAAGCAGTGCATAGCTGGACATAAGCATCCCCGGAGTACAAAACCCACACTGTACTGCTCCTGTTTCCAAGAAAGCTTCCTGCAGTCGATGGGGATTATCTTCGGTACCCAGCCCTTCTACTGTTAAGACACGGCAATTTTCCACCTTCCAGGCGGGGTACAAACAGGAATTGACCGCTTCACCATTCACAACAACCGTACAGGCACCACATTCTCCCTCTCCGCACCCCCGCTTGGTCCCTGTTAGCCCCAGTCCGTCCCTGAGAAGATCCAGCAGCATGGTTTGGGGCTCTATTATTACAGTTACAGGCTTATTATTAAGAATAAATGACAGGCGTTTTCTTTTATTCATTACTCCGCCCCCATGTTCCCGATAATTTCCCATGCTCGGCTCAATGCACGAAAAACCATAACCCGGGCTATTTTTTTACGGTAAACTGCGCTCCCCCGGAACTGGCTATCCCTGGGTACAGCTTCGTCAGCTGCTATACCGGCCGCCTGCTGAAAAATACTTCTCCCGGGAGAACTGCCCCGTAAAAAATTTTCCGCTTCCCTTGCCCTGAAGGGCACACGTGCTACCGGCCCCATGGCAATACGGACATCGGATAGGCAGCTATTGTCTGCGCCGCTCCGGATTGTTACAGCCGTATTAAAAACCGGAAGGGCTACAGCTTTACGCCTGGCCAGCCGGCCGAAAACTCCAGCGGCTTTTCCTTTTTCCAGAGGCATAAATGTAATTTCCGTCAGGATCTCCCGGCAAGGGTCCAAAGATGAACCGCCTCCGGGGCGATAGAGTCCCGCCAGCGGCACCTGCTTCTCTCC
>CAZQXY010000216.1:0-3546 GCA_964597455.1 uncultured Desulfovibrionaceae bacterium | reverse complement strand
TATTTTAATTAATAGATCTCTTCTTCTCATTGTTAGCTTACCTCCTCATCAGCTATCGATAAGACATAACATGGAGGATCTGGATTACTCCCTACCCTCCATGTTTATTGGTTTAATTTCTTAAAATATCGGATAGAAACTATTTAAACTTTAAAAAGATCTAACGCCACTTATCTACGCTGTATGCTGAACCCCTGACATCACTAGGATTACCATTAAAATGCCAGATCGATTCATCAGCCCCGCCGCCGCCCACTAATATTAAGTTTTCTTTGGGGCTACTCGAACCAAAAATTGGGATCTCGTATTCAAGGCCCTCTTTTGTATTCTCAATCAATTCATTAAAAGTATAACCCCACGGGTTTGTTCCTTCTACTTTATCACCCATAGATGTATGAAATTCCCACCAGCCATGTTTTTGAAAATCGCGAATAGTTGTCTTGTACTCATTGAACAACCATTCATATGCATCAGCCTTGGTGGGGAATATCTCTGCCAAAGGTTTGGCTAAATCCGGCACCATAAAGAAAGCGTGCCCACAGTTCATTTTTAAAGGTGCAACACGAGGAGCTAGCCACTCAAGGATATTGTGCGGACCCGGTTGTCCCAGCACCCCCAAATCATCTGCTATACTACCGATTCCATCCTGAAGCCTGCGGGATGCACCGGGGGCAAACTCATTGACACCAAAACCACGTGGTAAAAATTTAACAACGATACTATCGTTTCTCGTATAACCGTAGTCTTCCCCCACTGTTTCCCAGCCTTTAGGCAAACCGTCTGTATCCTCGGCGACGACTAAACACAACGGGTTGCCGGCATCGGTACGTAAGATACCGGTTTGGCAACCACCAAAATTAATTGTCATAAGCCGCGCTGCCCTGGCAAGAGTTACGTTAGCCCGGTTCCCAACATCCAGGAATTCATGCTTGGCACTTAGGCCTATCTCCTTGACAATAGGGCCGTCTACAATAAACATGAGACCCATAGAGCTGCTGGTACCGGGGCAATTAGTGCTGCCTCCGCCTGTTGAGGCAATTGCCAGCAGGACCGGCATGTACTCCGGCTTGCAGCCGGCCATTACGCCAATTATAGCCACATGCTCTACCGTAACCGTTTCATATCGTGAGAATTGCGCAGGCTTTCCATATTCATCTGTTATTACCGTATCGGGGCTAAGGCTGGTACCGGTGAGCATCTCCTTAACCTTTTCCTCGGTTGGGGGAATTATCGGAGAGCCGTCGGTATATACGCTGATTTCAGCATCAGCCGAAGTTACGTACTCGGTCTTATTAAAGAAATCTATGGCTTCATCATAGGTTCCCTCAAAGATATACCTTGGCGGCATATCTGGCTGATACATGCCCATAAACTGCTCCTGCTCGCTCAAAGGGCGAACCAAGGCATCAATAAGCTTTTCAACGATAGGATATAGCCGTTCTTCAGGGGGACCAGTCCGACCGATGGTCACCCATCGTAATTCGGGAACATTGCCAAGCAGGCCAGCCCTTTTGAAATGACGCTCCTGATCCCAAAAACCAAACCGCACAGTCGGTATTCCAGCTTTTTCCACCCATGTATTGTATTCACCCTGAATACGAGTGGCAGCGCCTCACCAGGATTGCCCTCCTATCAAAGCATCGGCATTCTCCAACACTTCATCTTCAGGCGTAGTAGGTCCAAAGCCATTGTTCTGAATATGAACCCAATTTGTTTTGGGATATTTATCC
This sequence comes from uncultured Desulfovibrionaceae bacterium, assembly GCA_964597455.1. Lineage (GTDB taxonomy): Bacteria > Bacillota > Dethiobacteria > DTU022 > UBA8154 > DUQX01. The sequence continues at coordinate 1,816 of CAZQXY010000216.1, read as the reverse complement.
ACCAGGTATTGATATAAATATGGCCCGGTCTGTGGGCCCGCTTCGCATACTTTAACATAAATGGTCTTACCCTCAATGGTATCGAGACGTGGCGCCAACCCTTGCACCTTTATCGGCCCAGGAACTCCCGCCGGGTTAAGAAACTTGTAAGTATTCTGCACTCCGGCAGGCGCTGCCAGTGAAAGGGAAGATATTGAAAACATAAATAACAAGCATAAAACTGGCGCAAGAAAAGATTTCCTTTTCATATTTTACTCTTACATCTCCTTTCATTTTTCATGCAACATTTTTACGTAAAACGCCCTTCTTCATCTGTCGAACTCCTTTATCCTCCCCTAGTTACAGGGCATGCACCTCCTTTCCAAAGCAAGATTGCCCCGCTACTTGATCAATAATATCTTTAGCAACTTCGGATAGTTCCATGTTCGATCCATTGTGCCAATGTTTCCACGAATCCCTCGATTTTTTAAATCCCCCACTGGGCAAGTTGTGGAAATATCTTTTAAAAATGGTTTCCCTTACATGATACATGGATCGCTGCCCGGTAAGCAGATTCTACTATTAATTACATCTTCAAACAGTATGTCGTTTACCATAGCAAATTCGGCAGGAATAAGGCTATCTGCGGAAATGCAATTAACAAACCAACACACACTACTTGAGCTAACAAAAATATCCATATTCCGCTGAAGATTACTTCTAAGGGCACATCTTTCGCTATTCCTTTTATAACGTATACGTTTACTCCAACCGGAGGCGTAATAATCCCCATTTCAACAACTAAAACCATTATTACTCCAAACCATACAGGATCAAATCCAAGTGTAGTAACAACAACAGGATAAAAAATGGGAATTGTCATTAATACTAATGGCAGCGCAGCGATAAAACAGCCAAGAACTAAATAAATAAAGATTATCATTGCAACAACCACCCATGCCGGGGCGGGCGTTGCGGCCGTCCAGGTTGCGAGATAAAAAGAAACCTGACTTAAGGCCATAAAATGACTAAAAACAGTAGCGCCTGCTACTAATAGCATAATCATAGCTGTAGTTTGGGTGGTTTTAAATAGGGCCATTTTAAGTTTTTCCCAAGTCATCTCTTTTTCTACAACAGCAATGATCAAAACGCCAATTGCACCTACAGCGCCTGCTTCTGTAGGAGTAAACCAGCCGGCGAACAGTCCTCCGAGTGAAAAAGTAAATATAATTATTACTTCTAATAAACCTCCCCGGACAGATTGCATCCTTTCTTTCCAGCTAAACCTGGGTCCTGCAGGGGCAAGGGTGGGATTCCTTACAGCAGAAACGTATATTATTATAATATACAGGGACATGAGCAAAATACCAGGCAATATGCCCGAGAGAAACAGCTTTCCTATTGATACTTCAGTTTGGATACCATATAGAATAAAAATTACACTGGGAGGGATTAGAACCCCCAGGCCGCCGCCGGCTGCTACTGCAGCAGTAGCAAGGGAATCTTTATAGTTATATTTTTTCATCTCCGGTATCGCAATAGCACCTATTGTAGCCGCTGTAGCCGTATTAGAGCCACAAATAGCCCCAAATAGGCCACAGGTTACCTGCGTTGCTATGGCCAACCCCCCCGGAAAATGGCCAATCCACTTGTAAGCAAAACTATATAATTTTGTACCGATACCAGATTGAAAGGCAAGAAACCCCATAAAAATAAACATCGGAACTACACTTAGGGAATAAGAAGAAAAATTTGAATATATATCCTTTGCTAAAATCATAGCTCCTGCTTTTACTGAAGTTAAATAACAGCATCCCGCGAATCCTACTACAAACAT
>CAZQXY010000215.1:1957-3572 GCA_964597455.1 uncultured Desulfovibrionaceae bacterium | reverse complement strand
ATAAAGCAATATTATTGTTGGGGATTAACCAGCCGGTAAAGCCACACCGCGAAGCAGGGGGACGGTTCCATCGTCTTCCCATTTGGTCCTTCGCTTCGCTGCGGAGACGCTCCGAACCGTCCCCGCAGCTTCACTTACAGTTACGAAAACATTAGTCCTAGGGTTTTCCTGAAATCAAAGGTGACAAACCTAAGTGGCAAGGCTGTTTGTTTCTAAGAGACAAGGCCGTTCATTAAATCAAAGAAACCGGGGAAAGATATCCCCACCGCTTCTACCCCGTTAATCACCGACTCGCTTTCGGCAAAAAGGGCTGCCGTCGCCAGGGCCATAGCTATGCGGTGGTCGCCGTGGCTTTCGCAGCGGGCGCCGGATAGTTTGGCATTACCCTTAATGATCAGCCCATCGGGAAGCTCTTTAATCACTGCCCCCATCTTTTGCAGTTCAAGTGAAATGGTTTTTATACGATCGGATTCCTTCACCCGCAGTTCAGCAGCACCCCTGATCATCGTATCACCTTCTGCAAAAAGAGCTGCCACGGCAAGTACAGGTATCTCATCGATTAAGCGCGGAACCATTTCACCCGCTATTTCCGTTCCTTTCAATTTTACTCCGCCTTTTACCAGTAAATCCGCGACCGGCTCAAAATTGTACTCCTTTTTGTTTAGTATGCATATATCTGCGCCCATCGCATCCAATACCTCGAGAATACCGGCTCTGGAAGGATTAATTCCCACGTTTTCAATATAGAGTTCCCCACGCTGAGCCAGCGCTGCAGCTACGATAAAATAGGCTGCCGAAGAGATATCTCCCGGAATACAGATTCTATCACCTTTTAGCCTGGAGGGACCCTTCATCACGATATGATATTTTCCTTTCTTTTCAATCCCGGCACCCAGGTACTGCAACATTCTCTCAGTATGATCCCTGGTATTATAATAATCTATTATCTCCGATATTCCCCTGCTGTAAAGGGCGGCAATCAGAAGTGCAGATTTGACCTGTGCACTGGGGAGAGGCAGGGTATAATTGATCGGCAGCAGGTCATAACCCCTGATAGAGAGAGGTAAAAGCTCGCTGTTTTGCCTGCCGCTGATAGAAGCGCCCATCTGCTGCAGAGGTGCTGAAATTCTTTTCATGGGACGCTTTCGCAGGGAAGGATCACCTGTCAGCATAGAATAAAAAGGTTGCCCTGCCAGCAGGCCCGTCAGCAAGCGTGCTGTAGTTCCCGAATTTTCTGCATTGAGCACATCGTCCGGCTCTGTTAAACCGCGCAGCCCTTTTCCTTTTACTTTTATTTTTTCTCCTTCTTCTTCAAACTCAACGCCCAGCTTCCTTAAACAGTTCATTGTAGATATAGTATCCGCAGCCTTCAGCAAGCCTTCTACCTCAATTGTATCATCCGCCAGGGAGGAAAAAAGTAAAGCCCTATGAGATATAGATTTATCTCCCGGCACCCTTATCCGACCCTCGATCTTCTCCGCAGGATTAATGGAGATCTCCATCTTCTCATCCTTTCGTGTAAGTTGCTTTTAATTTAAAATCCCGTTTTTACTACTGTTTATATTTTTTTCACTAGCTTTGTTGAAAGGATCAATGTGCACCATGCAATGCTTTA
>CAZQXY010000215.1:0-1947 GCA_964597455.1 uncultured Desulfovibrionaceae bacterium | reverse complement strand
CGCAATAATATGTCCTTCTGTCACCGACAGTGTTCCCTCTACAGCCAAATCAACATCTACATATAATTTATTGACGTGCACCCTGGTTTTTAGCGTGTTAATGCAGATTACTCCTTCTATTCCCATTATATCCGCCCTGATATCTTCAATGGTCTGCTTATCACCGGCATGGTCTACAAGCTGATTCACAGAACGCAAGTAGATATCTACAGACACTTTAATAATCAATATACAGATTAGTAATGAGGCAAGGGGATCAAGAACCCTGTAACCCAACCTGGCCCCACCTATTCCTATTAACGCTCCGACAGAAGATAATGCATCAGAACGGTGATGCCAGGCATCGGCCATAAGGGCCGCGCTCTCAATTTTTTTTGCTCCTTTAACCGTATAGTGATACATCCATTCTTTCACGACAATAGATAGAAGTGCCGCATACAGGGCGATTATCCCCGGCGCCGCATAGTTTCCAGCATAAATCCTCTGTATACCGCTGTATCCTATGCCAAACGCTGTAACCAAGAGGATTAGCGCCAGTATTTTAGCCATAACAGGTTCCATTTTTTCATGCCCGTAAGGATGATCTTCATCAGCAGGCCTTCCGGCCAGATGCAAACCGATCATTACCGCAAATGTGCTAATCACATCGGATAAGGAGTGAATTGCATCCGCAATCATCGCGTTGCTTTGACTAATAATCCCGGCAAATATTTTAAGAGATGTTAGAACTATATTTACTAAAATGGTTACTATTGATATTTTATTCCCGATCCTTACGCGTTCAAGCCCATTCAAAAAATCACCCCCGGACAAGGATTTTCCCCGTTTTTTTACTTCTTACTTCTCCATATTCTCCATACCACTATTATAATCCTATTCCTCACCTAATTCAAAGGTCACTAATAAGATAGATTATAGATTTCCTAATAATACTGGAAAAGTCAGGCTCATCCCCGCGTTTATCCGGAGAGCTAAAAGGGGGAATACATACTATGTTGACCGGTGCTGTACTGCTTTCATTTTTTGTTCTGGCAGGCGAAGTATCTTTGCCCTGCAACACAGATGTGGTGTCGTTTGGGACATCTGTACTACTTGTTATCGCGGTTAGTCTCGACAGTATGGGAGTAGGGATCGCTTACGGGGCACGAGGCACCAGGATTACCACTCTCTCAGGAATAATTATTGCGCTCTGCACGGCGGTTATGATGTGCGTCTCAATGACAGCCGGCAATTTTTTGGCGGAGGCGCTTCCCCTGAATGGGACAAAAACGCTGGGGGGCATTATCCTCATCTCCATTGGTTGCTGGCAGTTTCTACAGGGTTGGCGTAATTATATTAACCAATCCAGCAACGAAGACCGCAGCCGGCCGCTGTTGTACCTGCGTATTCCTTTTCTAGGCGTGGTCATGCAGATCTTACGTGATCCCAACCTGGCCGATGTCAACTGGTCGGGTACAATTGACCCAAAGGAATCCATTCTTTTAGGAGGTGCACTTGGCCTGGACGCATTCAGTGCCGGATTTGGCGCAGCTTTATCCGGATTTTCCCTCTGGATAGTACCATTTGTAGCCACCGCCTGTGTCGCCTTCGTCTTTATCGGCTCCTCACTTGGTTCCCGTTATATGGGCCGCTGGTTAAAACAAAAGGGGTTTGCACTTCCGGGGATGCTCTTAATCGCTATTGGGATCTGGCAAATGCTTTAATTGCAGTAATTGCTGGAAGGAACCGCCTTTTGCCACAAACAATATATAATCAGGGCAATAATTTAATTAGCGAAATAACCGTCAAATTAACCATAAAGCCATAGCCTTTTGCAACAGCCACAAAACCCCGCAACGCCAACATCAAAATTTTTGTAACTGCTCAGTCTAAGAGATGAACTGTTACACCGCGAAGCAGGGGGACGGTTCCATCGTCTTCCATTTTTCAAGCGGTGCGGGGACATTC
>CAZQXY010000214.1:0-3589 GCA_964597455.1 uncultured Desulfovibrionaceae bacterium | reverse complement strand
GAACTGGCGGCGAAGGAAGGGATTGCCATTAAAGAAACTCCTTTCACACGGCACGATCTTTATATTGCCAGGGAGTGTTTTTTAACGGGAACGGCTGCTGAACTGATACCCGTAACCTCTGTTGACGGGCGTGCTATAGGCGGCGGTGTTCCCGGCCCCGTGACCAAAAAACTAATGGAAATTTTTCATAATTATGCACAAAGCACCGGTACTTCTATTTATTCAAGCTGAAGAATAACCGTCAAGCTGAAGAATAACCGTCATCTGACATACGCAATGTCTTATACTTTAAACGTTTAAATCTTAAAAAGAGGGGGAGTAAAAACATGCGCAGCGATATAGTAAAAAAAGGGCTGGAAAAAGCCCCGCACCGCTCTCTTTTCTATGCCATGGGGTACCATCCGGCAGAACTTAATAAACCACTGATCGGTGTAGTGAATTCAGCGAATGAAATTGTTCCCGGCCATATTCATCTGCCTAAAATTGCTGCGGCGGTGAAATCCGGTATTTATGCTGCCGGAGGAGTGCCGATGGAATTTTCGACAATCGCTATCTGTGATGGAATTGCCATGGGGCACGCGGGGATGAAGTATTCGCTGGCCAGCAGGGAACTTATCGCCGATTGTGTGGAGTCCATGGCAGAGGCTCATGCCTTTGACGCCCTGGTATTTATACCCAATTGTGACAAGGTTGTACCCGGAATGCTCATGGCAGCTGCACGCCTGGATCTTCCTGCAATTTTTATCAGCGGGGGGCCCATGCTTACAGGGAATTATGAGGGGCTTACTGTAAGTCTCAGCAGCATTTTTGAGGCTGTCGGGGCTGTCAAAGCCGGGCGTATGACCCCGGAAAAACTTGAGGGCCTGGAAATGGCCGCCTGCCCGGGATGTGGTTCCTGTGCGGGGATGTTTACAGCCAATTCCATGAATTGTATAACAGAAGCCCTGGGGATGGCTCTGCCCGGGAACGGCACCGTGCCGGCGGTTACGGCCCAGCGCTTGAGAATGGCCAAAGAAGCCGGAATGAAGATCATGGAGCTCTTGCATAAAGATTTGCGCCCGTCACAAATAATGAATCCGCAGGCATTCCGTAACGCCCTGGCGATTGATATGGCCCTGGGCTGTTCTACGAATACGGTGCTGCACCTGCCGGCCATCGCCAGTGAATTGGGTATAAAATGGGATCTGGCCGAAATTAATAAGATCAGCGAAAAGACCCCTCAGCTCTGTCTGTTAAGCCCCGCAGGCCCTGACCATATTGAAGATCTGAACAGAGTAGGCGGCATCCAGACGTTAATGAAGGAGCTGGCTGCAGGCGATCTTCTTGATACAGGTTTGCTTACCGTGACCGGGGAGACGATCGGTGCTAATTTTGCTTCTGCGCCCTCTCCTGACGGGGAGACGATCCGTTTTATAAAAAAACCATATCGTCCCGAAGGAGGCCTGGCTATTCTCTTTGGCAACCTTGCTCCTGAAGGGGCGGTAGTAAAACAAGGGGCGGTAGCACCGGAGATGCAGCAAAGTAAGCTCAGGGCAAGGGTATTCGATGGAGAAGAGGCTGCCGTGGAAGCAGTGTATGGAGGAAAGATTGTCCCCGGGGATGTGATTGTGATTCGTTTTGAAGGACCCAAAGGGGGGCCCGGCATGAGAGAGATGCTCACCCCGACTTCGGCAGTGGCCGGCATGGGATTGGATAAAGAAGTAGCGCTGATTACGGACGGGCGCTTTTCCGGAGCTACCAGGGGGGCTGCCGTGGGGCATGTTTCCCCTGAAGCAATAGAAGGAGGCCCTCTGGCCATAGTGGAGGATGGAGACACGATTGAGATCGATATCCCCGGAAAGAGGCTGCAACTGCTTATCTCGCCTGAGAAGTGGCAGGAACGCCAGGATAAGTTGCGATTACCCGAACCTGCCGTAAAAAAAGGTTATCTCTTGCGCTATGCTGCACAGGTAACCTCTGCAGCGAGAGGAGCCGTCCTGGAAACTCCGGGAAGGAGTGAAAAATAAATGAAATTGACAGGAGCCCAGATGGTCCTGGCCTGCCTGGAGGAGGAGAATGTTGACGTTGTCTTTGGTTTTCCGGGCGGTGCAGTTTTAACCCTTTATGATGAAATTTATAAAAAGGGCTTGCGGCACATTTTAACCTGTCACGAGCAGGGAGCAGCCCATGCTGCTGACGGTTATGCCAGGGTTACCAATAAACCGGCTGTTGTTATCGCCACATCGGGCCCCGGCGCGACGAATCTGGTAACAGGTATAGCTACCGCTTATATGGATTCCGTTCCCCTTATAGCTATTACCGGTCAGGTGGCCAAACCTTTTATCGGAACCGATGCTTTTCAGGAGGCTGATATTACCGGTATCACTTTGCCGGTTACCAAACATAATTACCTGGTAAAGGATATCTGTGAGCTGCCCTGGATTTTGAAAGAAGCTTTTTATATTGCCAATTCCGGGCGCAAGGGACCGGTGTTAATCGACCTCCCCAAGGATATCCAGGCTCAGGAAGGGGAATTCGATTACCCTGATCGGCTTCGGATTTCCACTTACAAGCCGATTTATGAAGGGCACCCCGGTCAGATTATCAAGGCCTGTGCCGCCATCAGAAATGCGAAAAAGCCTTTGTTATATGCCGGCGGGGGGATAATCAGCTCCGGGGCGCATGAAAAGCTGCTGGAGTTTTCACGAAAAACGCATATTCCCGTAACCACGACCCTGATGGGACTGGGGGGGGTTCCCTGTGATTATGAACTTTTTCTGGGGATGCCGGGTATGCATGGAACATATGCTGCCAATAATGCCCTCAACGAAACGGATCTGCTTATTGCGGCCGGGGTGCGTTTTGACGATCGCGTTACGGGGAAACTGGATACTTTTGCGCCAAATGCTCAGATAATTCATATTGATATTGATCCGGCGGAGATAGGGAAAAATGTCCCGGTCGATATCCCGATTGTCGGAGATATGAAGCTGGTATTAACCGAGATGCTGAGGCGTATACAGCCGGGAGATACGGGGATGTGGTGCGGGAAAGTACTCGGCTGGAAAAATGCCCACCCCATGCGTTACAGGCAGGAATCGAACGACTGCCTTAAGCCGCAGTATGTTATTGAGGCACTTTACCGTCTTACCGGGGGGGAAGCTATCGTTACGACGGATGTGGGGCAGCATCAGATGTGGGCTGCACATTACTACCGGATGAAAAGTCCCCATAATTTCATCTCCTCCGGAGGACTGGGAACGATGGGCTTTGGCTTTCCCGCCGCAATTGGAGCCCAGGTGGCTTTCCCCGAAAAAAGAGTCATCTGTATCGCTGGAGACGGCAGCTTCCAGATGAATTCCCAGGAGCTTGCCACGGCGGTAAAATATAACCTTCCGGTCAAAGTGGCCATTATTAATAACCAGTACCTGGGAATGGTACGTCAATGGCAGAAGCTTTTTTATGGAGGCCGCTATTCGCAGACAAGTCTGGCGGGAAGCCCGGATTTTGTACGCTTGGCGGAGGCTTATGGGGCTGCCGGTTTCCGTGTAAGAAATGTTGAGAATGTGGAGTCGGCCATCAATGCGGCCCTTAATACTCCCGGTCCGGT
>CAZQXY010000213.1:1832-3625 GCA_964597455.1 uncultured Desulfovibrionaceae bacterium | reverse complement strand
GCCGATATTTTTAATAAAAGGGAGAGCTTTTTCGATCCACCCGTACCGGAGTACCCCCTGGTCGGCAACGAAGAAAACGCGGGAAGCGCCCAGCCGGATACAACATTCGCCTATTTGGTTTAGAGAGCCCTTCCCAAAAATTATTTCCGGGGTGACGAATTTACTTATATGCATATTTCTCACCTTTTAAAGGAAGATTTTCATTAAGCAACCATCAATTATCATTAATTCCCGGGCAGAACATTTTAATTCTCCGCTTGAACGGTAAGTTTGCACAAATCTGCCCTAATAACTTGTATTTCTTTAACAATCGGCAAATTCCTCTTTATTATTCTTTGAATTTGTAAATTTTTAAAGAAAATAGTAGAAATCAGCCCCGACAGAATTAGTTCGGGGCTGAAAATAACTGCATATTTTGCTAAATTGTATGCTTTGGAATGGCATTAAGTTTAGTCTGTATTTTTATGCTTTAATGTAGGAGCGAGTTCCTTTTCAATAGGAATGTTTTTCTGCTCTGGATTGCTGTCGATATCGTCAACGATCTCCGGTAAGGCGCTGTAACCCACATTAGTATCCATTATCTTTTTGCAGATAGCCCTTTGCTCTTCGATGCAGCCGAGGCCTTCCGCATAATCCTTGCTAAACACTTTGGAAAAGGCACCGGCGCTGCAGAACATTGTCCAGCCGTTCAGGCCCTGATATTCCTTCCAATAATGGCACTTGACCATCTTTTCCATTTTCTTTACTCCTTTCTTTTTTATTCTCATGAGATACAAGTAGTGATGGTATAAAAGCCTTGTTACTTAACGTCCGCGGTTTGGGTAGTTTCTGAAAGTTTATTCGCTGACGGACTAAGATAAGCGCGCCAGTAAAATATCGCCACAAAAAGGACACCACCGACAATGTTGCCAAGCGTGACCGGAATCAAGTTACCAAAAAATCCTGCCCAGTTGAGATTTTCGCCAAAACCTGATGCCAGAAGCGGCTGGAGAATTTCCTGGTTTTTAAGAAAGATGCCCATCGGGATAAAATACATATTTGCGATGGAGTGCTCAAAACCCATAGTAACAAAAGCTGTAATAGGTAGCATAATTCCTACTATTTTACTAACGGCATCTTTTGCGGCAAGAGAGAGCCATACCGCCAGGCAGACGAGCCAGTTACATAAGATTCCGCGGAAAAAAGCTTCGCTCCAGACAAGAGATGTTTTGGCGCTGGCAGTACTAAGTGCTTTTAAACCTACGGAGCAATCATTGGCTTTCCAGATGCCTGAGTAGAGAAAAAGCACTGCGATGAGAATGGAGCCGACAAAGTTAAAAACATACACCCAGAACCAGTTGTTGAGGACTTGTTTCATTGTTACTTTTTTTTCAAGGAGCCCTGTCACCATAAGGTTGTTGCCGGTAAAAAGTTCCGCACCTCCCATGATCACCAGAACCAGCCCCAGGGAGAAGGTCACACCTCCTACAAGGCGGGAAAGACCATCGCCGATGTAGGTGGCGAGATCGTTGGTTACCACTGTAGAAAGTATTGCCCCCATGGCGATGTACGCGCCGGCTAAGATTGCAAGTAACTGCAGCGCCGGTGCATTAGTGGCTGCCTTTTTCTCTGCGAGGCCAACGGCATTTTTGGCCACGATAGGTGGCGGGTCGCAGACTACCATCGGGGGTGCAGGGGGTGCAGGTACTGCGCCTGTACCGATATTCAGTTCCATTGTTCCGAGGCATTCTTTTCTTTTTTCTGCAGTGCAGCCAATCTGAGCTAAAAAAGCTGGATGTACGGGCTTGTTGAAG
>CAZQXY010000213.1:0-1801 GCA_964597455.1 uncultured Desulfovibrionaceae bacterium | reverse complement strand
TCATAATCCTTCCAGAATGGGCAGTGGTTAGGCATTTTTGAAGCCCCCTTTCTTTATATTGTTTTTTTGATTTTCAATAACTATATATTGCAAGGTTCGTGCCAAGCTCACCGGAAAAGCGTAAAAGTTGTCTTTTTCTGTTTTTAGCCTGTTTTTAGCTGTTTTCTGTTTAATATGTGCAATAAATGAACGTAGAAGAGCGGCAGGGTTTCCGTCCTCCCGGGCGGCACTGCCGAATTTTGGGCAAAGGTTACGTAAATACGTAAGAAAAAGTATCTTTTTGCGGAGCGTACGGGGCGCGACGGAGCGTTGAGCATTTAAAATGGTTGGAAAAGGAATGTCCCCTGGAACGAGGAGGTTCTTTGATGATCAGGCACGCTTTCCAGTTTGCGGTAGAATATCTGCCTAATTTTTCAACTTGAACTGCCGGTTAAAAAAAAATATGCTTAAGGTATAGCGAACTTCTTTCAAACAAGCAGCAGCCGGAATTTCGGATAGCCGGGCAAAGGCAGGAGCATGTTCCGGAGTTAAGCCGGTAAAAGGAGAGTTTTTCTTATGCATAAAATATATTTCGGGAAAGCAAATAAACTCAGGTACAATAGAAAGAAAAAAAACAAGTTTGCCGGCAGGTTCTCTAAGGCTCTCCTTTTGTTGTTAATCGTAGTGCTCGGTGTGATCGGGGCAGGGACCTTTACCGTCGTCTACTCTTTCGTTAATGATGCGCCAGACCTGCGCACATTGAAAACGCTGACCCCTGCAGCGTCGCGAATTTATGACCGTTTTGACAATGAGATCGCAGTTTTTTACGGCGTGGAAAACCGTATCGAAAAACCCCTGGATGAGATTTCCCCTCACGTCCAAAACGCTTTTATCGCCATCGAGGATGAAAGGTTTTATAATCACCGGGGCTTGGACCTGATGGGATTAGCGCGGGCTTTTATTACCAACCTGCGCCGGGGGGATTGGACCGGGCAGGGGGGGAGCACCATCACACAGCAGCTGGTAAAGAACACCCTCCTCACCCAGGAGAAGACTTTTGCGCGGAAGCTAAAAGAAGCGTGGCTGGCGATTAAAATGGAGCGGCAGTATTCAAAGAATGAGATCCTGGAGATGTATTTAAACCAGATTTATTTTGCTCATGGCGCTTATGGCGTAGAGGCGGCAGCGCGGATTTATTTTGACAAAAATGCAGCGGAGCTTACAGCCGGTGAGGCGGCTCTGCTGGCGGGGGTTCCCCGTTCTCCCAATTATTATTCGCCTTATAATAACCTTGAAGCCGCTTTGCAGAGACAATCTTTGGTTTTGGAAAAAATGTTCGAGCTGAATTATATCAATGAAGACCAGCTGAGAGAGGCCGGGGAAGAGCGGATAACTCTGGCCGGTCTTCCGGGCAGGGAGTATCCTTTTCCATACTTTATGGATTATGTTTTGCATAACGAACTTATCAAAATACTAACCGGGCTGCCGGATTTTACCAGCCGGGCGGATGCTTATGAGGCAATTTACAGCGGCGGTTTAAAGATTTATACCACCCTGGACGCGGATGCGCAGTCCATTACCGAGGGGGTTCTCGATGATGAGAGCTTTTACCGCCGGAACGTCAGGGTTGATCAGGAACGTATGAAACAACTGCTGGAAAATGGCGATTACACTGGCTACCCGGAGGAAGCTCTTGCAGAGGGCGGGATCCCCCAGCCCCAGGCGGCCGCCGTAGTGGCGGATCCTGCATCGGGGGAAGTCCTGGCCCTGGTAGGGGGAAGGGAATATGGCAAAGGCAACCAGGACCTCCGTTACCTGAGCC
>CAZQXY010000212.1:2311-3629 GCA_964597455.1 uncultured Desulfovibrionaceae bacterium | reverse complement strand
GCAACGGCCACGACCATTCGCGGGGTGTATTTTTTCACTGCACGGCGCGCCAGCGTACCTCCCGTAGCCACAACTGCAGGCACACCCCTGGCGGATGACAGCTCAAGAATTTGGGCTATCTGGCAGCGCCCGCAACGGCGGCAGTTATCGATGTTATGCGTAATTTTATAACTGCAGTTGTCGTTTTGAAGACAGTGCGGCAGGAGCAACAAGAGCTCATCGCTTTTAGCCTTTACGCCCCTGGACCTCACCAGCTGGTTATTAACCTCAATAAAAGAACGTTGGATTTTTTCCTGCGTGATATGCGTAAGACGCCCGATCAGCAAAACAATGGGATAAAGAAAAAACAATGTTTTGCCCATGATCCAACGCAACGGGAGAAAAGTGCGTTTCCGCAATATTGAAATTACTATGGCCAGAAGCCCGCATAAAAAAAGCAAGGTCAGCAAAATAGCGGAAATAGTCAGCCCCATCACAAAACTGCGTGTAAAAAGAGCATGGGGATAGCACACAAACACTAAGAGATATAAAGCCACCCCCAGAAGAAAGAGCAGGGCAGTGAGCAATAAACCTAAAAAAGTCCTCTTCTTATTAGTATTCTTTCCAGTATTATTCTTTTCTCTGACAATCTCACTCAAAAAAATCGCCAACTTTCAACTGGTAACCCTTTAAAAAATCACGGGCACTCATGCGCTTTTTGCCCTCCGGCTGCAGCTCCAAAACCCGCAGAAAACCCCGGCCGGAGGCAACCTCAAAGCATTCCTTCGTAACAGAGCTGACTGTTCCGGGAGATAATGGCGCCGAAACCCCCTTCTTCTGCCTGGGGATATCTCCCCCATCTATTGCTGTATCCCAGATTTTGAGACGTTTGTTGCGAAAACGTGTATAAGCTCCGGGAGCCGGATCGAGAGCACGCACCTGGTTATATATCCAAATGGCCGGGTTGCTCCAGACTATTTGTTCTTCATCCCTTGTTAACGGAGGCGCAAAGGTTGCCTTCTCCTCATCCTGCCGGATACGGGGGGCCGCGCTTTTTTCCAACAACTCCAGCGCTTGTAACAGCTTAACCGCGCCCAGTTCGGCCAGGCGGTCGTGAAGGGAACCATAGTTTTCCTGAAAGCCAATACCCGTTTTTTCCTGCAGAATAATATCCCCGGCATCCAATTCGGGGGACATATGTAAAACCGTTACCCCTGTATACTCCTCCCCGGACATCAGCGCTCTCTGTATCGGGGCCGCGCCGCGATAGGCGGGAAGCAGCGAAGGGTGAAGGTTGATGCACCCCAGGGGAGGATAATCGAGTACCGCCGGCGGAAGA
>CAZQXY010000212.1:0-2301 GCA_964597455.1 uncultured Desulfovibrionaceae bacterium | reverse complement strand
TACCGAAGGCCACGTTAATCAGGAGATCAGGATTTGTCTTTTCTAATACTTCCAACAGCCCGATCCGCCCCTCCGGCTGAAACAAGGTAAGCTTATATTTCAACGCCTCCGCTTTAACCGGTGTCATAGAGCTCTTTTTACCTCTCCCGGCAGGACGATCAGGCCTGGTAACCGCCGTTAGAGAACGCAAACCGCTCTCGGCCAGTTTTCTCAGCGCAGGAAGGGCAAACGGGCTCGTTCCTAAAAAGAGTACATTTAGGTTCAAAATAGTATCACCTTCTTAACAAAATCCGTAAGCTGCACAGGAATTCAGGATACCCGCAATCTGTGCTCTTTAGTTTAATATCCAACTCTGGTTCCAAATGAATACATATTAACAGTACTACTTTTCCTTTTCGCTTTCGCTCATTTTCTTTAGCTCCTCCGGGGTAAGCAACTTCAATGCCCTGTCAGCAAATAAAACTCCCCGGAGGTGGTCAATTTCATGCTGAAAAACCCTGGCGAGAAACCCCTCCGCGCTGATATTTATTTCTGCTTTATTTCTGTCCAAACCTCTTACCTCTACACTGGCATAACGGGGAACTTCACCGTAAATACCGGGGAGGCTCAAACAGCCTTCAATATCAATAACCTCGCCTTCCCCGCTTAATATCTCAGGGTTAATAACTTCAAATAATTGGTCTTTATCCCAAACCACAATGATACTTTTGGAAATACCGACCTGTGGCGCAGCCAGGCCGACCCCTTCGGCATCCAGCATCGTCTCGAACATATCCTCAATCAATGCGGCTAATTGTGGCGTAAATTTAGAAACAGGAGCGGTCTTTTGCCTTAAAACCGGATCCCTTTCTTTGCGAATGAACCTTAAGGCCATTGTTTTCCCTCCTCCATATAATTATAACATCATGAGGGGGTTAAAATCTACTGCAACCCGTATATCACCCCGTATTTCTTTTTTATAATCCCAGACTATACCCCGGATTATTTCACATTTTAAACCCAGGTTAGCACCTTTATACAGAAGCTGATAACGGAAACGCCCGTTTATTTTTTTAATTGGCGCCGGGAAAGGCCCCAGAAGCTCTTCTTTGCCTGCACTTAAAGATGGCAGGTATTTTATTAAACTTACCCTGAGCTTGCCCGCAGCTTCAGCTGCCTTTTTTTCCTGTGGACAGCTGCAGTTGAAGAGGATAATTTCTGAAAAAGGAGGATATAAAAGCTCCCGGCGCCTGCCATATTCTTCTTCAATAAAGCCGAGATAATTATGCTTTGCCGCTGCCTGGATACTATAATGCCAGGGGGTAAAGGTCTGAATGATTACCCTCCCCTTTTTGTCACCTCTGCCCGCTCTTCCGGCTACCTGCGACAATAATTGGAAGGTCCGTTCCCCAGCCCGGAAATCAGGGAGATGCAGGCTTATATCGGCAGCTATAACCCCAACCAGAGTAACATCCGGGAAATCAAGGCCTTTCGCAATCATCTGCGTCCCAATAAGAATTGCGGCTTTTTGTTCCCTGAAAGCGCTCAAAATCTTTAAATAAGCGCCCTTGCCAACAGCTGTATCACTATCCATTCTCATCACGAAAGCATTCGGATAATTGCTCTTAGCCTCCTTTTCCACCCTCTGGGTTCCAAGACCAAAATTCCTGATATGCGGGCTCTTACACTTTGGGCAAAATTCAGGAGTAACCCTTTTATAACCGCAATAATGGCATACAAGGTGTTCCGGGGAGGCATGATAGGTTAAAGAAATATCGCAGGAGGGGCAGCGCATAACATAACCGCACTGGCGGCAAAGCTGAAAGCTTGAAAAGCCGCGGCGGTTGAGAAAAAGAATAACCTGCTCCTCGCGTAAAAGCGTTTCATTAATCGCTTTCCATAGTTTGCGGCTAAAAATTCCTTTATTTCTTTCCTTGAATTCCTGGCGCATATCGACAATCTCGATCGCAGGAAGAGGACGCCCCCCTACCCGCTCCGTCAACTTAAGCAGCGAAATATTTCCATCTTTTGCCTCAACATATGTCTCCAGAGAAGGGGTTGCGCTTCCCAGCAATAAAACAGAACCGTTATAGGCAGCCCTCCATTTAGCCGCCTCCCTGGTATGGTAGCGGGGTGAATCGCTCTGTTTATATGTATTTTCATGCTCTTCATCCATGACAATCAGCCCGATGTTTTCTAAAGGGGCAAAAACGGCGGAGCGCGCCCCGAGAACGACCCGCGCCTCCCCCCTTTTTACCCGCCACCACTGCTCAAATCTCTCCCCCGCGGAAAGGTTACTGTGCAGTAAGGCAAATTCACCGG
>CAZQXY010000211.1:0-3636 GCA_964597455.1 uncultured Desulfovibrionaceae bacterium | reverse complement strand
GAAAGAAGACAGGATCTGCAGTAACCGTGACATCCCTTTCTACCCCGAGTTCAGCCAGCAGCCGGGCAGATGCAGGGTCTCTGACACTGAGCCAATCCACCCCGGAGAGGACCTTCTGCACGCAGAAACGGCTCCATCCGGAGCGCAGGGGGCCAAGCCCCTGGGCATAGACGGCCACCTTGGTACGCAGGAGCATGGCCAGCTTAATAATTCCCAGATAATAGGGAATGGAACGGGGCCCTGTTGCATCCTGCAGCAACCCTCCGCCCCCGCTTATCAGCAAGTCCGCTCTCCGGAGTACGCGTATAATTGCAGGAAGGTTGGTCCGCGATACTGCTTCCACCCCGTAAGTTCTGCGGGTATGACGGGGGTCAGCGGAAAAAACAATTAGTTCTATATCTGGACGATGATAACGCAAAACTTTCACGATCGCCTCGAGAATCGCTTCATCACCGATATTGTAAAACCCATAGTAACCCGAAAGGGCAATTACGGTCAAATATTCCCCTCCCCTCCCAGGATTCAAATGTACGCCATATTTTTGCCAATTATTCCAGATTATAATCACCGCGTACCATGAAAATGGTGTTTGTTGCCGCCATTATGCCGCGGCCGTCATCTTTCGGCGAGAGAAGAAGATGATCCCTGGCGATATTGTCTCCGTCAGAGAGATTGGTGCCGGAGGTAAGATCAGAAAGCCCTCCTCCGGGTCCCTCCACAAGTCTTGCGCTCCCACTGCGCAAAATAATTTCCGTTCCGGAACCGGTGAGCATCTTCCGGCCGGAAGGGACCGTTACCAGCTGATAAGTCGGGGCGGGTAAAGTGATATAAACGGGCTCGCTCGCCGGCGGCCGTGTACCCGCGCCGCCGCTTCCTTCCAGTTGTCTCAGGCGTTCGTTGATCTTTGCCTCCACCCAGCTTGCGGTAACCAGGGGATCGTTTTCCGAACCGGGCACCCTGGTAGAATCAGCGCCGAAAGCCTGTCCCAGAGAAAAAACCGTAATGAAAAAAAACGCCAGGGAAACAACCAAAACCGGTAAGGCCCGGCGCCCCCGCATCAAACCTTTTATGCGCCTTATACTCCAATTCTGCACAATTTCCTCTCCCTTGCCTAGATAAAGTTGCCGCGGTACTGGATAAGAAACTCGTCTTGATCCTGGCCGCTTTCATCCAAAAGCTTCTTCAATTTTTTCACCTGACCATAGCGCTCCGTATCCTGCATATCCCTCATATAACGGTAAATACCGAGCCTTCTTCCCAGACAGAAATTTACCCTTTCTTCAGCAGGCAGCCCCAGATAGCCGTCGATAACCCTCAGCATGAACGGGATATCTTGAACAAGGTTTCCCTCCACATCCTCCAGGAGATTGAGGATATGATCGCTGACCAGGTAACCGGTTCCGCTGAGGTTTTCCAAAAGAAGCTTCTCCTCGATGGCAATTTCATCATCGCTGCAAGGTTGGAATTCTCCCGCCTGCACTTTTTCAAGCAGCGGGATTTCCTCACGCATCGCCAGCGTGCGCAGGCGAATAAAGTTGGGGTCGATCTTACTGAGCACCTTTGCTGTTTCCAGGGCATGCTCCTTCCACATTTTACGTCCCCCCAACCCCAGGATAACATACTCGCTGAGGCTCAGCCCGGCTTCCTTTATTTTTATACCGGCCTCAATATGTTCTTCAGCAGTAATTCCCTTGCGCATATACTCCAGAAGGGGATTACAGCCCGTTTCCAAACCTATATGAACCCTGGTCAACCCGGCCTCTTTCAGCATCGTAAGTTCGGCTATACTACGTCTTCCGGCAGTCCGGGCACGGGTATAAGTAGTAATGCGTTCAACCGTGGGAAACTGCTCTTTAATAAAAGCTAAAACCTCCGCCAACTGGCCTGCCGGCATAACCAGGTTATCCCCGTCCTGCAAAAAGATGTTTTTTCCGCCCCTGTAGAGCCAGAAGGCTATTTGCAGCAAATCCGGTTCGTGGTGATAAACATATTCCAGCACTTCCCTGGTGATTTTACCGCTGCTATCCAGCTTTAATGCATAGGACTCAACCCTGGAAGCCCCTCTTTCCATGGTCAGTAGATCATCTTTTATTTCCTCAACAGTTCGCCTGGAAAATTTTTTCCCTTTATAAACATGACAAAAGAGACATTTGTTCCAGGGACAATTCCTTGTAACCCTTACAAAAAGACTCTCCGCCTCGCTGGGAGGCCGGATAGGACCCTGTTCAAAGTTCATTAATACACACCCCCTGTTTTACTATTTGCATTAGCCACACACCTCATGTATAATCGGGGTGATCCCAGGCAAGCATCAATTTTCCGGAAGTGAGAGGAAATGCTATGGAAGAACAAAACTATAGCGAACTGCGCGAGCAGATGATCGAAAAACAATTAATGGCCCGCGGTATCAAAGACCAAAGAGTACTGGATGCTATGCGCAGCGTGCCGCGCCACCTTTTTACAGATTTTAGCTACCGTCACGAAGCTTATGAAGATTATCCCCTTCCCATCGGCTGTGAGCAGACCATTTCCCAACCATATATAGTCGCCCTGATGACCGAATCCCTGCAGCTGAAAGGCTCCGAAAAGGTGCTGGAAATTGGAACGGGATCCGGTTATCAAACAGCCGTCCTCGCCGAACTGGCAGGACATGTCTGCAGCGTGGAAAGGCACGGGCCGTTATCCGCAACTGCGGAAAAAACACTGCAGCAGATGGAGTATAACAATATCAGTTTTAAAAAGGGCGACGGAACGCTGGGCTGGCCGGAAGAAGCCCCTTTCGACAGCATTCTTGTCGCTGCAGCCGCAAAAAAGGTGCCCCCGTCCCTCCTGGAACAGCTCTCTGCAGGTGGACGTTTGATTATACCCATCGGAGGCGGGCCGGTGCAGAAACTGGTACTTTTTAGTAAAGACGCAAGGGGCGTGCAGGAGCTTCACCTCTGCGCATGCAGGTTCGTTCCACTGATTGAAGACAAAAAAAGCTGAATCAGCACTCTTCAAGCTGAATCTCACCGCCGGCGGCCAGCTTTTCTCCTAAAATAATCAAGCCCCCTCTTACCCCCGGTATAGAGCGCGCAAAATCAAGCGCTTTTTGAAGATCGCCCGCGTCCTGAACCATATTGGCGGCAGCCGTGGCTACTGCATCGGCCAGAGCGGCATCATCGGCGATAATAACGGCGGCATCCGCCCTCCCCATGCTGTAGGAATGACCGACGGTCCCTGACGATGTACAGATTCCCCGGGATTCCCCCCGGGGTTCAACTTTCAACGCCAGCCTGCGGCTAAAAACCGATTCACCGGCATAAATACCAACCCTGACCGGCCGTTTACAACATAGAAAAATATCCCCTCCATTTTCAACGATCACCTGCGAAGTTACCCCCAGCAGCCACTTACCCACATACTGTGCAAAAGCTCCGGCCACGGCGGCCATCGGGCCTACGCCCGCCAGATTGCCGGCACGAACCATCTCCAGAGCTATGGGCGGGGCCCCCTCCTTGAGAAGATGAGGAGACAGTGTCTGTGCAAAAACGGGGTCTCTTCCCTCTATATATTTTTCCAGCAGACGTCTTTCCTGCCAGATATATTGCTCCACCCTGCCGGGCAACTCGGGAACAAGTGCGCTTTTTTCCACCG
>CAZQXY010000210.1:0-3675 GCA_964597455.1 uncultured Desulfovibrionaceae bacterium | reverse complement strand
GGCGCAATGTCTGTTCTACGCGAGTATTATATTCATTATGTTTTTCAGCCTTTTCGTATAAATTCTGTAAAAAAACAAGGACAGCTGGATCAAAACCATAGTTATCAAATTGTTTGTATTTTTTTATTATCTTTTCCGCAAAAAGATTTAATGCATAACCAAGGGGTAGGCGGTTTTTAAAAAAACAATCGCTGCGAAGGGGGGGGAGACAAGGAATTTCGCCCCTAAGTAATCGCATCTGGTCAATTGAACTTGTCATGCCGATTTTCATAAATCCAGTTCTCCTTAATACCCTTAAAACGGAAGTGCGATTTCAGTAAGGCCTGTATGAGCGATTTGAAGCGCTTGCAGAAAAACCTGATCACCGATGGCATCCAATGGGGCAAACTCCCTTCTTACAATAACGCCGGAACTGATGCTGAAGATCCGTTTTATTTTCCCATTGAGCTTGACAAAAATCATAATGCCGGTAACCTTCTTGCCCTCAGTCATCTGAGAAAACATAAGGTCACCCAAATCGGCCTTCAGGCCTTTTTCAAAAATGATCATATCAGGAGTGCGCTTGGGCTTTGGCAGAATAACCGGCGCGTCATTGTGGCCGCCGTTAACAATGGTGTCATACTCTATACTGCCCGAAATATTGTTAATCTTGGAAAAGCCAAAACTGGCCCCACTGATTTTAACCTCGAAGCTGTAGTTTGGAAGATAGCTGTTATGGGAAACCATGACCACTCCTCCCGGTATCGGATTAAAAATACCTAAGTAATTTAACTCTAAAGCTTAAACGGATTTTCCGGCTCTTGATTCAGCTTACTGTTGATTTTTGAAATTTCCTTGCACCACCTGAGCCGATCCCTATGGCTGAGGCTCATGATATCTTCGTTGCTCCAATGAAGGTAATAAGCAATAAAAGCGACCTCTTCATAAATCTTTTCCGCCGGATATGTACTTATAATCCGGCTTCCATAAAATTTATCGGAATATCCAGTTCTTTTCCGCAGTGGGGGCAGATTCCCTTGTAAGCCGGCATCTCCGTAGTGTTTATCCTCTGATAGAAATCCTGTAAATAGGCCATATCCATGGTGTATAATTTTTCGACCACGTTTGTGTCCACCGCCGGGAGTGAGCCCAGTTTTGTAATTACCCTGGCCAGCAAAATGATGGTAAGGTAACCCGGATTCTGCTGAACACGTGGCTCTCTTAAAGGAAGGATCTCATCGCCTGCGTTGGCTAGACGCATTATACCCTCTCTATGTACCTCTCCGTTCATGTCAACAAATCCGCGTGGGAGTATAAATGGAAATTCTGTCTGAAAAGACATGATATTACTCCTTTCGAGAAAAAATCTATAATCTTGTAAGAAATGAACATATTAGTATTACAGGTATATTTTATCACCTATTTCGACAACAAACAATGACCAGGGCAAAATTTAATGGGAACTTTTCTCCAGAAAATATTTAAAATTACCTGGTACCTACCGGCTTTTCCCCGCTAAATCACAGCATAGATAGGATGGACGGCTCTCGTTAACATAAAGCCCCAGCCCGCTTCGGATGAGGCGGGCTGGGGCAGTTAAGTTAATATTAATAGGTTATTCCGATTTATGACACCCGGGTCATGCCTTCGTGTGCAATTTCCAAAGATTCAATAGCAACCTCAGATGCAGTTGCGTTGAAGTCGGGGGCCGTGTACTTCATCGGCCATGCATTGATCACCTGCCATGATGCCGCAGGAGACTCTTCTTCGTCGAGGAGAGTAATCGTGATCGTTTTCCTGTCAACCGCGCCGTTAATTCCCGCGATGATCCAGTCATACAGAACCATGGAATCAACAAGCCCCTGTTTCAGGGTAATATTGCCGTATTTCTTGAGGCCGGGGAGCTTCAACGGGGTAGTGACCATGTCTCCTTCCCGGTATTCGATCACATCAATCGAAGCGTCAAAACCTGTGACTTCAGAAAATCCGCCGGCTTCCAAGCCATCGATTTCTACCTTATATCTAAACCTTGCATGTGGATAGGCCATCTAAAATTCGCCCCTTTCAAGTCAATTATTCTGCCGTGGCAGTCTTCTGAGTAATCCTGAAGATTACAAATTCGGCAGGCTTCACAGGTGCAACACCGATTACGCAGACAAGTCTGCCGTTGTCGATATCGTCCTGTGTCATTGTGGCTCTCCCAATATCTACAAAAAAAGCCTCTTCAGGTGATCCTCCAGCAAGCGAACCGTTCCGCCACAGGGTGTTTAAGAACACACTGATAGTCCTCTGAACACGAACCCACAGCACCTCGTCGTTTGGCTCAAAAACAGCCCAGTTTGTGTTCGCCTTGATGGATTCCTCTATGAAGATAAACAGGCGACGTACGTTCACATACTTCCAACTGCCGTCGCTGGAAACGGTACGAGCGCCCCAGACGCGAATGCCCTGACCGGGGAAGGTACGGATAAGGTTGACACCTTTGGGATTGAGAATATCCTGCTCGCCCTTGTTGAACTGGCAGTCGAGACCTGTGCAAGCCCTGACGACCTCATTTGCAGGAGCCTTATGCACACCTCTGGTGTTATCACTTCTGGCATAAATGCCTATGACTGCACCCGATGGAGGAATAGCGATGGTCTTCTTGTCCAGGGGATCGAAGGTTTCAATCCAGGGATGATAAAGAGCTGCATAAGTGCTATCAAATATATTTCTGTGCTCAATTATGTCATTCACCTTTTTGGCATCCCTGGGAACATCCAGAACGGCAAAGCGGCTGGCCAGATTTTCACAATGGGCGGCCAGTATCAGCTGAACATTGGGATCGACAACACCGGGAACAGCCATAATGGAAACCATATCATTGTCAAGAAAGGACTGAATACCTGTACGCTTACCCGCGCCACCATCTGTGCCGATGAAATCCGCAGCGGTAATAGAAGAAACAGATCCGTTGCTGCCATTGGCCAGGCTTATGGTTGCGGCCTTTACGCCCTCACCCGCAATTGCAAAGAAGGGGTGGATAATCCCCGCATCCTCATTACCGACATATTCGGCAATAATAAGATCAGACTTTGCGGTCTTCTTGGAGATATGGCTGGCAGCATTGACATTGAAGGAAAGGTTCTCATAAAGTTCAACAGAATCGCCGTATTTTACTTCTAATGTAAACTCGCAGGTAGAAATAGTCTTTTGGGGAACAAGATTATTATCGACTACATCTTCCGAGAAAGCCTCGGCAAAGGTGATGATATTGTCCTGATTTTTTACTACCCTGTTATAAACGGTGGTAGATTTGTCTATGAAAACAACAATATCACCAGGATTGAATCCCGCACCATTTTTAACACAATACTTGGCCTCATCACCGGCGGTGATGACTTCAATAATTTGAGTCTTAGCCTTACTGGCCGGCGTAACTGTAACCTTGATGCTGTCACCCCATATTCCGGGGTTTTTAGCGGAAATCTTTACAATAGGAACATCCTTTGATGCGGCATATCCGATAGAAGCCTTTGCGTCCGCGGGAGCAACGCGCGAGACAAAACACCGTGAGCCACCGTTAACAAAGAAGCTCTCGACAGCATAGGCAAGATATCTATACTCGCCAAATTCGTTCTCCGAAAGATAACCGCCATAAGTCCTTTTGAAATCAGAAAAATTGGTTACCAGTTGCGGGACACCCTCGATAGGACC
>CAZQXY010000209.1:0-3694 GCA_964597455.1 uncultured Desulfovibrionaceae bacterium | reverse complement strand
TGCGTTAAGTGCTAAGGGATGGGAAGTTGCCCTTAGACGAAAGGGGCCCTGTTAAGGACGTGTCTGCGACATGGCACCGCATCCGCTGTCCACATAAGAGCAAAAGAAGAGCTCAATACCTCCTTTCTCTTAGATGTGGCAGTCTGCCCATCTTTAGGGAAAGGAGGTGTTTCCTTCTATGTTGCATAGCAAATTTAAATCGGAGCTAACCACACAGATGCTGGTCAGGATGTCCTTGCTGATAGCCCTGAATATTGTTTTTGAGCGCTATTTAAGCCTTCGCATACCTTTTGCCGGAGTTGAGGGGCTGCGTATCGGCTTTGGTGGAGTGCCGGTTATTTTTGCCGGGCTATTTATGGGTCCTTTGGCGGGCGGCCTTGTTGGAGCAGTGGGAGATCTGGTGGGCTTTTTTATCGGCGGTCCCATGGGGCCTTATATGCCGCATTTTACGCTAACAGCTGCATTGCGCGGCATTATTCCCGGTCTGGTTTTTATAATAGCCGGCAGGGGCAGGCGTGAAGTGGGGATTTTTCCGCTTTTCCTGTCAGTTTCTTTGGTATTTGTCCTGGTAAATGTCCTTCTGGTTCCCTATTTTATCGAAACACTATTTGGGACATTCAGAGCCGTTACTGTTCCCCCCAAAATAGTGGAAGCAGTTGTCTCTATCCCCGTTTACACCGTGATATTATTTACCCTGGGCCGTGCCTTAAAAAGGGTTCTTGATACGGGAATAGGCCGCAGGGTTATTCATGTTTCAGGTAAACTATGGTAGTATTTCAGGCCTGTGCCGCGCTATTTGCGGAGCGGGCCTGCCCCTAAATAGATGTTACCCGCTGAAATATTTTTCTCTTTAATGTATTATATTTATCTATGAAGAGGTGGTAGATATGCTCCTGGCTATAGATGTTGGTAATTCCAATATAATGTTGGGGGTATATAATGGCCAGGAATTGAGGATGTGCTGGCGTATATCAACAAACCGTAACCAGACAGATGACGAATATGGGGTAATAATCAGGAATCTTATCCAGCATAACGGGTTGGAGACAGGGTCAATTGATGCAATGATTATTTCTTCTGTTGTGCCTACGCTGCATTATCCCCTGGAGAAGATGGCCCAAAAATATTTTAACCTTGTACCCCTGATTGTAGGCCCCGGGATTAAAACAGGCCTTAATATACTGTATGACAACCCCCGTGAAGTAGGAGCGGATCGTGTTGTCAATTCGGTTGCAGCAATTGAGCTGTACGGCGGCCCTTTAATTATTGTTGATTTCGGCACAGCTACAACGTTTTGCGCCATATCTGAAAAAGGAGACTATATTGGCGGGGCAATTGCTCCCGGTATAGACATTTCCATGGAGGCTCTGTTCAGGAAAGCGGCAAAACTGCCTCGCGTCGAACTGGTTAAACCGCAAAGGGTTATTGGGAAGGATACTGTTTCCAGTATGCAATCAGGTATATTATTCGGGTTTGTGGGCCAAGTTGACGGTATCGTTAAACGTATGGTTAAAGAATTTTCCAAAAAGCCCTTTGTTGTTGCAACGGGGGGATTGGCAGGGCTTATTGCGCAGGAGTCTGAGACAATCGAGGAGGTTAACCACTTCCTTACTCTTGAAGGTTTGCGCATCATTTATAGAAAAAACGCTTTATCCGGGAAAAAGTAAACTCAGCGAAAAATTTTTGTTACAATAGCAGGAATTTGCGATGGAAAAGCGAACCTTAAACTTGGAGGAAGAATCTACAGCCTCCTCTTAATCAAAATTGGGACGTGTAAGGTGTGTAATATGTAATATGTAATAATGTGAAATTGGTAACAATTATTGGTTAACAAAACAGTTACAACATCGGCAGGGATGATCCTACATTGGCTAAAAAAAAACCACAGTGGGTGCGTTTTATTCACCACGGCAACCTGGCTCTTTCCTTCGGGATTACTATGATTGCGGCAGTTTTTTTAGGGCTCTATGGAGGATGGTGGGTTGACCGCCGCCTGGGGACTTTCCCGGCTTTTATGTTGTTGGGGGTTTTTTTAGGAGTTGGAGCAGGGTTTTATAGTTTATGGCAAGAATTAAATGCATTAATGGGAAAAAAGCCGGAAAAGGAGTCGGAACCGGAAGATGATGAGCAACAGGAATAAAGGATTAAAAGCCGCAGAAAAAGTCATGGTAATACTGGGTGTAGTGATTATTATCATATCGTTGTTGCTTGGTTACAGGTCCTTTGCTCTGGGCGTAGCTCTGGCTGCTTTCGTTGCCTGGCTCTTTTACCGCTGGCAGATGACGGCTGTGGTTAATGCAGAAGGTCTCTCCCCCCGGAAGGCAGCGAACAGACTGGTAGCCCGTTCACTCATAAGGCTTTTTGTTTTCTTAGGTTTGTTAGGCCTTTCTGCTTTGGCAGGAGAGCTGTTCCTTTTTGGGGTATTAACCGGCCTTCTTCTTGAGATTATGGCTTTCATCGGCCAGGCTTTTTTAATTATTCGAGGAAAGGAGGGATAGCATAAATTGGGTTTGGAAGCATTGCAACATTTATTAGAACACGTACAGCCCGTGATTCTGTTTAATCTGGGTCCTGTGCCTATCAGTACAACTGTGTTCAATACCTGGATAATTATGATCATCGTTTTTATCGTAGCATATCTCATCTCCAGGCGTTTCAGCACCATACCCGGGGGAATTCAGAGTCTGGTTGAAATGGTGGCAGACTTTTTATATGATCTCCTGGAGGGTAACATGGGCAAGGAAGGGCGTAAGTTTCTCCCATTGATCGGGACTCTCTTTTTGTTCATTTTATTTCTCAACCTTGCCTGGTTCATCCCGGAGATGAAACCGCCTACTACCGACCTGTCTACCACGGTGGCGTTTGCTGTAGTAACAATTATCCTGGTCGAGCTTATCGGTATTAAAAAGAAAGGACTGGGAGGGTATATTAAACATTTTTTTCAACCCTCTCCCTTTTTGTTTCCGCTAATGGTTATTGAAGAGCTGATTAAACCTGTGTCTTTATCTCTTCGTCTTTTCGCCAATATGTTTGGTGAGAAGACGGTGGTTGCGGCACTGTTCCTGATGTTTCCCTTATTGCTCCCGACCCCGGTGATGGTTTTAGGGGTGATTATGGGCGTTATCCAAGCCCTGGTTTTCTCTTTGTTGACAGTGGTATATATCAGTTCTTTTATCAAAGGACATTAAAGAAATTAAAAAGTATTTAAGGAGGTTAGAGTAATGAATGGATTGGCTTATATAGGTGCGGCTCTGGCCGTAAGTTTAGCTGCTTTTGGTTCTGCTATTGGGCAAGGGATTGCTACACGTGGTGCAGTGGAGGGCATTGCCAGGCAACCGGAGGCCGGCGGGGATATTCGTACCAGCTTAATTCTCGCCCTGGCTTTTATGGAGGCCCTGACCCTCTTTTCCTTTGTAATATCCATCCTCCTGTGGACTAAAATTTAATAAAATTATGCGATAATATAAAGGAGGTGGTGTTATATGGAGGCTATTTTAGAGGCCTTGTCTTTTAACATTTGGAGTTTTTTGCTCCAGACGGTTAATGTTTTGGTGGTTTTGGGTGGGCTATATTTAATCCTTTGGAAGCCTCTTAACAAAGCTGTGGGGAATAGAGGAGAAAGAATTGAAGGGGATCTCAGGGAAGCGGCTTCTGCCAGAGAGAAGGCAGATGAACTTTTGGCCTCTTACCAACT
>CAZQXY010000208.1:0-3725 GCA_964597455.1 uncultured Desulfovibrionaceae bacterium | reverse complement strand
CCCATCACACCTACGGCTCTGGAGGAAAAACTTTTTTACCGGGCTTACGATCTTCTTCATTATGGCAATGGCAGGGAAAACTTCATTGCCCTCAATCTTCATAAGAACTGGGCAATCCATGAGGCACCTTTCGCCCTGTGGTGCCTGGCCGACAACAGTGAAGAAACAAGGGTATACCTGTATAATTTGATTGCCAGGCAGAAAAATTCCTTTAACGCTGTCCTTTACGATCGGGAAGAATGTAACTTTTTCGTTTACCGCAGCGGTTACAAAACAATATTGAACCAATAATACCGGGCAATAATACCGAACTTACCGAACTAAAAAGCTTAGCCCCATAAAGCAAAGGCGGGACAAGGAACCAAAAATATAAGATTACTTCATGAGACACGGGGACAAGGTGTAAAGGACAGGGGTGCATGGGACGGGGGGGCAGGTCCCTCGTCCCTGTCTTACTGATATCGCGGTTTTCTAAAAAAATGCACCCCTTCGGTATCTTCCTTAAACCCCAATATCAGGCCAAGATCGGTCCCCACTATCTCCGAAAGACTGCTCAGCTCCTTTAAAACCTCCTCCTCGCGGAGCCGGGTATCGGGAGCGATATAGATACGCTCATGCTTAGTTTTCATAAAGTTTTCCCTGTCGCTGAAAAGCTCCTCATAAAGCTTCTCCCCCGGCCTCACGCCGGTTAACTTTATTTCAATATCCTTCCCCGGCTGCAGACCTGACAAATGGATCATATCTTTTGCCAGATCCATTATCTTCACCGGCTCGCCCATGTCCAGGATAAAGATCATCCCCTTTTCACCCAGCGCCCCCGCCTGAATTACCAACTGCACCGCCTCGGGTATTGTCATAAAATAGCGGGTCATCTCCGGGTGAGTCACCGTCAACGGTCCTCCCCTGGCTATCTGTTCCTTGAAAAGGGGTACCACGCTGCCCTGGCTTCCCAACACGTTGCCGAAGCGGACGGCACAAAAGATACAATCTCCGTTTTGGCGCGCCCGGTGCTGCAGATAGATCTCCGAAGCCCTTTTTGTAGCTCCCATTACACTGGCAGGGTTTACCGCCTTATCAGTGGAGATAAAAACAAACCTTTCCACACCGTAACGTTCGGACAAATCCACCAGGTTTTTAGTCCCCAGCACATTGTTTTGCACCGCCTGTTCAGCATTTAGCTCCATCAAGGGTACATGCTTGTGGGCTGCCGCATGAAAAATAACCTGCGGGCGATAATTCTTAAATACCGCCTCCAGGCCCTGAAAGTCCCGGACATCCCTTACCAGGGGATAAACCTTTAGTTTGGGGCTTTCCCCCGCCAGCTCCCTGTTTATGTAAAAAATGCCGTTTTCGTTGTGATCGAGAAGCAGCAGGGCTTGCGGCCCCAGCAACGACACCTGCCGACAGAGCTCTGAACCGATCGAACCGCCGGCCCCCGTAACCATAACAATCTTCCCGGAGAGGTAGCCGGAGATCTCCTGGATGTCGACCTGCACCTGTTCCCGTTGTAAAAGGTCTTCGATCTCCACTTCCTTCAGGTGGGTGAGGTTCACCTGCCCCCCCAGTATTTCAAACACGCCAGGGATAATTTTCAACTTAACGGAAAGCTCCTTGCAGAGGTTGATAATTTTTCGCTGCTCGCTGTAGGGGGCAGAGGGTATAGCAATGACTATTTCCTTGATGCCTTTTTCAACCACTATTTCAGGAAGCTCGTCCCTGGTTCCCAACACGGGAAGGCCGTAGATAACCTGCTTCTGCTTGTTAGGAGCATCATCAATAAAGCCCACCAGCTTCGTCCCCAGTGAAGATTCGTGCTTTTTTAACTCCCGGGCTACCATGACGCCCGCATCCCCGGCACCCACGATTAACAAGGGCCGATGTCCGTTGTTACTGCCATGCATTTTTTTCAAATACTTCGCCAGCACCCGCAGTGAAAAACGGGAACTGCCGATAAAAAAAAGCAAGATGACCCCGTAAATTATATAGACACTGCGCGGAAGCATGAGGTTAAAATACGTGCTAAAAAGGTAACATGCAGCAGAGCCTGTCCCAACAGAAAACACGATCAGCAAAAGTTCTTCTACTCTGGCATAACGCCACAGACGCCGGTAAATACCAAAAGCGGAGAAGATTAATATATGTATTGCAATTACCGGCCAGAGAAGGCTCTCGAAATTTCCCATATAGTTTGAGGGAATATTCCCATCAAAACGCAAAATCAAAGCTATGAAGAGGGATGCTCCGATTAGAACAGCATCGCTCAAAGCCAGAACAAGTTTTTTGAACGTATTATTAATTCCCAACAATCGCTGCTGCCTCCCCCCTTACTGCCCCGGCATACCGGCCGGTTAACCAACACCTCAAACCATAAAGCTCAAATCCGATACTACCAACAATCAACTACTACCAATATCCAACATTTTTTATACATATTTCTGCAATTAAAGAGTAAATCCTGCTAAAGTTGGAAGAAAAGATAATAAACCTGAAGGCACACTCCAGGTTTATTCTTGTACATTTTTCTCAACCGAACTTCTGCTTCTGCAAGTATCAATAAACGAACAATTCAAGCCTGGGCCCCGGGTTTAGCCTGAAAACACACTGATCAGGCCATAACTTACACTTGCGACAATAATGGCTGCAATCATATTACCGAATAATATGGCTGGAAACGCCCATTTGATTCGAATATCAAGAAGTGCTGCAATAAGACTTCCAGTCCACACACCCGTACCGGGCAAAGGAATCGCAACAAAGATCATAAGACCCCAGGCCCCATACTTTTGCACCTGATGCGCCTTGCCGCCCCCCAGCGATCTTTCAGTTAATTTATCCACCAATTTCTTAAAACACCTGGTGGTTTTAAGATACTTGAACAAAGGCCTGACCGCATACAGGATAAAAGGTGCAGGAATCATGCTGCCGCAAAAAGACAAAAAAGTAGCATGAAGTGGGGATAATCCAAGAGATATGCCCACCGGAATCGCACCCCTGAGCTCTATGACCGGAAGAGCTGCAGTCAATAACACCGTAAATTCAACCGATAAAAAATCAAGAAATTCGGTTAGCATAATATTGTTATTTCACCATCTTTTTAGTCCACCATCTATTAGCTCTTTATAATAAACGGAAGCAAGCAAACAAGGGGCAAGCCTGATCTCCCATTACAGTTTCCCATGCACATAATAATATAAAATAATCGATAAAAATACAACAATAGCCAGCGTCAAATACATCCCGCGAAAATCAACTAACTGAACAATCGCTCCCGTTAGAAATGGCCCAATCCCCATGCCTCCATCCATGCAAATATAAAAAGTTGAGGTAGCCAATCCAACCCGGTGCTTCGGCGATTCTTTGATGGCAATCGCCAGCGAGCAAGACATGATCGTCCCAAAACCAAGAGCAACCAGTGCCCCTGCCAATAGAAGGATGAAGCCGTTATGGGCATAGCTGAGCAGCAACAGGCTTAATGAAAATAATATTATGGCCGGATAAATAACGACATTATCCCCTTTAGAATCCAGCAATCTGCCGGTAAACGGCCTGGAAATAAAAAGGAAAACGGCATACACAATAAAAAAATAAGCCGCCGCATCCTGCAATTGTATTTCGAATGCATATGAATTAAGAAAAGAAACGATACCCGAATAGGCTATGCCCATGATCACCATCATCATGGAAATGGGAAAAGCCTTTTTTTCAAGGAAATCCTGTATTCCAAA
>CAZQXY010000207.1:0-3734 GCA_964597455.1 uncultured Desulfovibrionaceae bacterium | reverse complement strand
TAACATGATGCTCCGACTCGATGTTGTGGTTAAAACTGGCCACTGTCCAGACAGGAAGGTCATATTGCTGCCCTTTTTCCAGACAGATCTGCAAAACCATCTTGGGGCAGGCATCCGCATCCACAATAATCTTCAAAGACGCTCTCCTTTCTAAAGTCCTCCTCGGGTATAACTTGTGTCAGTGCCGAAGTAATCCACCCAAATTTACGATAAAATAAGTTGAACAAAAGGGTATGGTTTTCGCTTAGTCTGGCCAGTAAATCGATTCGCTCTCCCGAGAGGACGTTTGCGTACAATTGGCCTCCTCCTTATTTAACCGGAAGTAGTTCTTCCAGAAACTTAATGTTTTTCTGGAAAGTGAGCGGCTGTTTTTCAGATACGGCATAACTTCCCGTTGATACGGAAGAAAGAAAAAATAGGCCGCTATTATTTCACCAGCACGGAGATTTCTTTAAAACCCGGCTGTCGTGATCCGGCACAAAGTTCAAAAAGCACGGCTTCACAGGTGGTTAAGAAAGCTCCGGCCTGCGCCATGCGTTTCATCAATGCTTGGAATGGTGGGGCCTAATCCTTTGGTGTACTGCTGTGTTACCAGTTTAGGAGTTCCCATTATAGCACAGCCCTTAATAAGTTTGATGACGGACGCGGCAAGCTCTTTATTGTTCTCCATGGCTGGCATGAGCCGTTCCTGAAAATCAATGAGGAGCAGTACGGCATCCTCTTTAATGATCTTAATTGTCCTCATCTTTTCTTTCCTCCTTAGAAATATGACGTTGACACCTATTATAAATTAAATGCTTTATTAAAACTACCTGTCATTCGAGATCTGGCGAAGCCAGCTCAGTTGAAGTATCTAATTTTTTGATAAGGAAAATGCGGCATTCTGCAAGGATTTATGTAGCCGGAAAGAGAATAAACATTTCAGCAAAGATTATCACATCTGGTGTGCTGATATTTGCTCCTCCCGGCACCATCCTTTAAGACTGCAACAGAGGTGATACTAATGTCTTTTCCCGAGGAAGTAAATAAGATTCTAGAGATGATAAAAAATAAGATAATCCCAGATTCATATCCAGAGTCGCTGGTAAGCAGATTTGATCCGGGTATGGATAATTATGGGTTGAGGGATATTATGATTGAGTTAATGGGATATGCCCTAATAGCGAAAAATTGGATAGCCCCATTAAGTTTATGGATAGGTGATCGAAATTGTCTTGAAGTGATGTCAGGTTCTGGAGCATTAGCTTATGCCTTAAGGAAGCAAAATATCAAAATTATACCAACGGACAATTTTTCCGGCGATGATAATTTTCACTATTTTTGGAAAGAAGACAAGATGATGTGGGTAGAAGTAGAAAAAATCGATGCCATTAGTGCAGTAAAAAAGTATGGGAGGGAAACAGATATAGTTATCTTATCTTGGCCATTTATGAACAACACTGCTACGGAAGTATTAGAAACAATGAGAAGTATCAATCCTGATTGTATTATGATATATATTGGGGAAGGAAGAGAAGGATGCACAGCTAACAGCAAATTTTTTAAATTAGCTGAACCGATAGAAGACGAAGGATTTGAGAATGCGGTAAAGAAGTTTAAGCAATGGAATGGAATTCATGATTCCCCAAGACTCTTCTGCTGAAACTGCCGAGCATAAAAGATTTACCTTGCTATACCAGACACTATGCCAGGCGCTATGCCAGACAATCCTCTGGCCGGTTACGGCAAATTTCTGGTGGGTATTATGTGGATATTATAGGGAAGGCAGGTCCAGCCTGGCTTTATGCCCCGGGAATATATAAAATTTGGGGGTTGGTAGCATGAAAATAGTTGTCTTGGGCGGCACCGGTGATATGGGCTCTACAGCAGTCCGGGACTTGCTCAAATATACCGACGTACAGCAAGTCACCGTTGCCGCCCGGAATACCGTCGCAGCTGAAAAATTGGTTTCTACCCTCGGCGATCCGCGTGCCGTTGTGCAAAAAGTAGAGGCGACCTCATACGCTGACCTGGTGAGGGTTATGCAAGGGCATGACGTCGCTGCAGGCGCCCTGGGCCCTTTCTATCGTTTCGAAAAGCCGCTGGTGGAAGCGGCTCTCGCTGCCGGAGTGGACTATGTGAGCATCTGCGATGATCATGATGCCGTGCAGGCTGTACTTCCTCTTGATCGGGCAGCGGCGGAAAAAGGACGGAAAATACTTACCGGCTTTGGTTGGACACCCGGTATTACCAACATTTTTGCCCGTAAAGGTTATGATGAACTGGAAGATGTAGAAACAATCCGGGTGTATTGGGCCGGCAGTATTGGCGATTCCGAAGGCCTGGCCGTTGTACTGCATACGCTGCATATTTTTACCGGTAAAGTGGCCTCTTTCCAGGATGGCCAGACTATCGATGTTAAAGCAGGTTCAGGGAAAGAAGCCGTCGGTTTCCCGGCGCCGCTGGGTAAAATTACTGTTTTTCACCTGGGCCATCCGGAGCCGGTTACATTGCCGTGTTATCTGCCGGGAGTCCGGGAAGTAACTCTGAAAGGCGGCCTGGCCGAAAACTACCTGCACAGTCTGGCTAAGATGATGGCCGCGCTAGGCTTAACTTCTACAGCCTCCCGAAAACAAAAGCTGGGCACAATGATGAAAAAATTGCTGCCTCTCTTTCCCGTTGCAAAAAAGCGTAGTATCTCCGGTGCAAAAGTAGAGATTACGGGAAAGCGCAACGGTAAAAAAGTCCGGATTACTTACGCGACGGTTGACCAAATGAGGAGATTGACCGGGATACCCCTGAGTATCGGCGCCTGCATGCTGGCTCAGGGAAAAATTAACCGCTGCGGTGTCTTCGGGCCGGAAGCGGAAGGTGCAATTAACCCGGATACCTTTCTACAGGAGCTGGCCCGCCGGGATATCAAGGTAGAACGTTGGGAAACCGATTAGGGATTGGATTATCATGCGTAATGGATTTCTTATTTCCCGGGCAAGCGCAGGATTTGACCTTAAGCAAAAACCCAATGGCTGCAGAGGAATTGGTTATTTTATTTATTTTTTTCTTCAGAGTAAAATTTTATTTCAGGTTTGTAAAATTAACTCTATAGTGGGCGTGATATAAAATGTGCGGCCGTTTTTCGCTATCAGAATTATTAGCCTTTAGAAAACGATTTTTTAAAGTTAATCTGCCTGGCGGGGTTAAGCCTCGTTATAATATTGCACCTTCCCAGGCTATTCTGGCTATTATTAACGATAAAGGCTATCGGGCTGTTTGTTTCAGGTGGGGGCTAATTCCCTTTTGGGCTAAAGATATTGTTCCCGGTATGATTAATGCCAGGGCAGAGACGGTTGACAAGAAACCAAGTTTTAAACAAAGCCTTAGAAGCAGAAGATGTTTGATTCCCGCAGATGGTTTTTATGAATGGAAAAAGGAAGGAGGCAGGAAAAGACCCTACAGAATTACCCCAAAAAATAGGGATTTATTTGTTTTTGCCGGGTTGTGGGATGCCTGGGTATCTCCCAAAGGCGAAACTATCAATTCCTGTACGATTATCACCACATCAGCCAATACGTTGATAGAACCTATCCATAACCGCATGCCTGTCATTTTATCTGAAAAAGCGGAAGAAATATGGCTCAACGAAGATACAGATCTTTCAACACTTAAAGACCTGTTAAATCCCTATCCATCTGAGTTGATGGATAGCTACGAAGTATCAACTATGGTCAATAATTTTCGAAATGATATTCCAGAAG
>CAZQXY010000206.1:0-3738 GCA_964597455.1 uncultured Desulfovibrionaceae bacterium | reverse complement strand
AAAAGAGAAATAGCAAACAAATGGTAAGGGGACAGGAGTGTGCCAAATCTGGCGGAAAACAGTATTGTAACATGAAAAACTAACAGACTGTAACTCCCGCTTGAATTAAAATAACGAAAGAGGTATAATCTATTTATGGAAAACCTTTAAAATTAAGGTTTCCCGTTATCATGGGAGTAGCTGGCGGCCTGGTGGCGCCCGCGGACTTCAAATCCGTCTGGTGGGCTGATGAGGTCCATGGTGGGTTCGATTCCCATCTACTCCCGCCATATATTTAAAAATAACTAAGCGGAGGCCGAGGATGAGCGAGGAATTTGAATCACAGGTAATTAGCAGCCATGTTGTTAAGTGTCCTGTTTGCGATGGAAACCAGGGAGTAGTGTTGGTGTGGAATGATGGCGATGTTGATTTTATCTGTATAGGATGCAAACATAAAGAACGTTTAAGTCTGGATTAAGTTTTTTCTATAGAAAAGAGGTCTTCATGTCCTCAGATCTTGCTCGGCCTTCAAAAGCAAGTTCAGAGACTGGCTGGTTTTTTTATGTGGCCGGGGAAGGATTCCGGCATAAAGAATACCATCAGCAGGGCAACGGCGATACATACGGTGTATAAAATGAAGATTGCGCGGAAGGCAAAAAGGGCGGACTGGTTTTCCGGAAAAAAATCCAGGAGATATCCGGTTACTCCTTGAAAAACTGCTACGCCGACAAACATCCCTGCATTGACCGTTCCCATAGCTGTACCGGCAATTTCCACCGGAAAGAGTTCTTTTGCGCAGCCGAGATTTATGAGGAAGGTTACGCTGAATATTCCTATGGCAAAATAAAGTAAAGATGTTAATAAGGGACCGGGATAAATGGTGAAGGAGACAAGGGTTGCCCAGGTAAGAAGCATGCCTATCGTTCCAATAAAAAGCACCGGGCGACGTGCTTTAAAATAGCGGTCGGATAATATTCCCCAGAACAGCCCGCCGCAGATCATTCCAATGGAAACGAACATTAAATGGGTGCCAGCAGCCTCCCGGCTGATATTAAAGCTGTCCTGCAGGTAAGACGCTCCCCACAGGCCGGTGAAACTGAAGAGAACCCCATAAACCAGAAAAGCCCAGATTGCAAAAGGCCAGAAGTAGGAATATTTCCAGAACTGTTTACCTGCAATGCCTGAAGCTGTAACGGCGGCTTCTTGATCCCCTGTTTGGGTATCCGCGATTTCCTCTCTAGCTTTTATTGCCTGTGCCGGGCGGGGCTTCATTAAAAACCAGGCGAGAATGGTGAATACCAGCAAGATTATCGCCGGTACGGCAAAGGAATAGCGCCAGCCTATAAGCTCTACCATCACAGCCATAGGGTAGGTGGAAAACAACAGACCGAGGCAGCCTATCGCGTTGATTATACTGGTTAATGTAGCAAATTCTTCAGGGCGATACTCCGTGGAGAGGTATTTAAGTGCCGGGATCCATATGCCCGCTGTGCCTGCCCCGGTTAGTATACGTGCCCATGTAGCCATCCCTATACCCTGTGCAGAAGCAAAGAGCAGAGCGCCGACAACACCCAGAAGGCCGAAACCGAAAACAGTAAAGCGCACCCCGATGCGATCTGAAAGCATTCCGACGGGTATCTGAGCTGCAGCATAAGCGTAAAAAAACCCTGAAGACATCAACCCCAGAGCAGCAGCAGGCGCTGCCAGATCGGTCATAAGGTCTTCTACTATGATGGCTGTGCTGGCCCGGAGAAAAAGAGCGAAGATAAAAAGGAGGCAGAGAACGCCGAACACCAGCGTTCTCTTTGAAATTCGGGTCATTTATATTATCCCCTTTCTTTTTAAATCTTCTGTTTTAGTTCTGCTATTCTTAACCAAAATCCTGCAGAAACAATTGTGAAATTAAAATATTGTTAGTATATTTAAAGCCTGTATCCGCACGAAAGAACCGGTCCTTATTGCAGGCGATTGAAGTTGCAGAATTAAGGATTCATTGCGTGCTTTAGTTTAAAAGAAGAGTTTCCCAGTTTATGAGGTAATGAGTTTCCGTTTTAAAATCTTACCTGTAGCAGTTTTAGGTAACTCTATAAGAAACTCGATAAACCGCGGGACTTTGTACGCAGCAAGGTTTTCCTTGCAAAAAGAAATAATATCTGCTTCACATAGCTCTGATCCCGCTTTGAGCGCGATAAAGGCTTTGGGCACTTCTCCTTTTTCCCTGTCATGAATCCCGATAACAGCCGCTTCCAAGATGGCCGGATGGGTAAAAAGCAGTTCTTCGATTTCTCTCGGATAGACATTATATCCTCCACAGATAATCATCTCTTTTTTACGGCCAACTATAAACATACAACCTTCATCATCTTTATAGCCCAGGTCTCCTGTACAAAACCATCCATCTCTAAAAGCAGCTTCAGTTGCCTCCGGCATTCTCCAATAACCCTTAAACAACCCCGGTCCCTTGACCAATAATTCGCCGACTTCCCCTGTAGGGATTTCCGCTCCTTCTCCGTTGACAAGTTTTACTTCCCAGGTATGGGCAAGCAAACCAATGGAACCGGCCTTGTTATGCCCAACTCTTTCATATGTGACGTTGGAACATGTTTCAGTTGCCCCATACATTTCGCAATAATCAACCCCAAAAGTATCTTCGATCTGTGGAATGTATTCTCCCGGCATAGCTGATCCGGCCGATAGCACTACCCTCCAGCTGCTTAAATCATAGTCGCCGGGGTTTTTCTGAAAATGATTTAACATATAAATATACATAGTGGGCACGCCGGCAAAATGTGTTACTTTATAATTGCTGATCATCTCCAGCGCCACTTCCGGATAAAAACGAGGCATTACGACTACAGTGGCCCCTTTATACATTGGACCCAAAACAGTGCTGACAAAAAATATATGGCAGTACGGGGCCGCTGTTAAGATGAGATCTTGATCATTTATGTGCAAGATATAGCAAGCGTTTAAATCAGCTTGCTGCCAGTAATTATTATGGGTTAGCATAGCGCCCTTCGGATTGCCCGTAGTGCCTGAGGTATACAGGATTGTCAAGATATCATCCGGTTTACAGTTCACTATCTCCAAGCTATCTTTTTCTTCCTTCAGCAGATCTGAAAAAAACAGCGTATCATCTATGGCTTTTTCCCCCACGATGATTAATTTTTTTAATGAAGGCAACTGCTCCCTTATACCGACGACATTTTCCTGAGCTTCTTTTAGAGAAGCAACCATTACACAGGCTTCTGCATTGTTGACAATATATTTTATCTCGGCAGCTTTATACAAAATATTAAAGGGCACTGCCACTGCTCCTATTCTGGCAACAGCAAAATATGTTATCAGATATTCTAAAGAGTTGGGGAGATAGATAGCAACACGATCTCCCTTATTAATTCCAAGTTCCAGCAAAGAGTTGCCCAGTCGGTTAATCAAACGATTGAAATCCAGCCATGTTATTTCTTGCTCTCCGGAAATTACAGCATTCCGGTAAGGAACCTTCTTTGCATTTTCTTCCACTATTTCAGATATATTCATTATAATCCCCCCATATTAATAAAATCAGCCTGATTTTCAAATTAATAAATGAAATTTGGTAAAAAGGTGGCAATACTCGGAAATATCATTAAAATTACGCAGCAAACCAGATATGCAAATAAAAATGGCCATATCCCTGAAAAAATAACTTCAATGGGAATGTCCGGCGCTATCCCTTTAATAACATATACATTCATGCCTACCGGCGGAGTAATAACC
>CAZQXY010000205.1:0-3739 GCA_964597455.1 uncultured Desulfovibrionaceae bacterium | reverse complement strand
AAGCAGATCTAGTTGTTCCCTTTTTGAAGCGCTTCTCCTCATTGTTTTACCTCCCCTATGCAATATACAAGCCCTATGCAATATACAAGGCCTTTTATATAATTATTAAACCTCCCGTTAATTTATGCCTGAAAGCAGGAAATGGAGACGAATGCTCCTAAATAAAAAAAAAAATCCCGCTCTTTTTATCGAACGGGATCTGATCCTTTAATTACTTCCCTTGCTTAAAAATATTTGTAACCGCTCAGTCTAATGTACACCGCGAAAAGGGGGACGGCAGACTGTGTGAAAACTGTCACCCTGAGCAAAGCGAATGGGTCTTGAAATGGCTTGAAATCAAGATTCTTCGCTACGCTCAGAATGACACATTGTACGCGTCAAAATGACACATTGTTTGCTTCGACATTGTTCGCTTCGTCAAATGATATTATTCACCGGCACATAGAGCCGTTTTCTGATCTTCACCGAAAAGGCTCAATTCGACCGTCGATGTAAGAACATCAGCGTAACTAAAAGATAGTCTCTGATAATAATTTTCCTCATCGACTCGAATCACAAAAATAGAAGGGTATGTGTTTTCCAGGACCCCTACCTTTTCGAAAGTTTTGCGACGGCCCCGGTTAGCCCGCAATTTGACTGTTTCTCCTACATGCATCTCCAGCTCTTTGCGGATCTTACCCAGGGTGTTTTTTGCCGCCATGTTTACATCACCTCAGCGTAATTGTAACATAAAACGTCGAATACGTCAAGCAAACTTTTTATTTTACCAGTAATTACGCTAAAGGTCAAGGTTTATGTTGAACTTTTTTTCTATTTTCAATATTTTTTATCTTTATTTTTTATGTTCGGCTATTGTTGCTATTTTGTATACCTGTCGGCAACCTTGGAGGCTCCATAAGACTCAGGTTTAATACGGGCGTCAAAGCCGCTGCCGATAACCATTCCCACCACTTCCCTGATCAGTTCCTTTGTATCTCCCATTTCCCCAACATCGAGGTGTATTTCTACATTAAGATGTGCATGACCATTTTCTGCAAGAAGTGCGGAAAAACGTCCGGCAACATCGAGACTTAAAGACGTTTCAAAGAATATGCGCTGTCTCAGGCTCTGTACAAAGTATTGTTTCTTGCGACGGTAAAAGTATCGTCCGCCCTTGCCAACACGGTGAGCAATAATCGCCGTGACAAAAATCACCTCTTCATTTAGATGTGTCTGCGAATCTGTCCCGATGATCAGCTTATACTGCTCCCTGGGCTTCTCCCGGATATACCCGATTATGTCCTTGAAAGCCTCTTTCAGGGTCATCTTCCCTTTCGTAGGGCTGGTAAAAATCATCCTCTTAAGCCTTCTTTCTAATTTCCACATAAAGCGACAAAACAAACAAGAATTCCTTATTTATTATAAATCATATCGCTCAGTGATGCAAATTCTTCAATAGAACAGGTTTCTCCCCTGCGCGCGGGAGAAATACCGGCCCTTTCGAGCATTCCTTTCCACTCCGTCTTTCCCAGACCGGCTATCCCTTCAAGAGCATTGGGCATTGTTTTCCTTCTTTTTTGGAAAACAGCCCTGACGATCATCCAAAACAGGTCTTCGTTCAGCAAAGTTACATTAGGGGCGGGGAGAACATGCAGCAATACTACTGCGGAATCTATTGCGGGAGGCGGATAAAAAACATTTCTCGAAACCTTAAAAAGAAAGCGAGGTTCCGTATAGTAACGACAGAGAACGGAGAGAACGCCATAATCCTTTCCGCCCGGACGGGCAAGCATACGCCTGGCAACTTCAAATTGGACCATCAGGACCAGGAGCTTAAGCGGCAGCTTTCCCTGCAAAAGCTTGAAGAGAAGCGGGGTAGTAAGGTAGTAAGGAAGGTTGGCCACAACCTTTAACGGGCTTTGCCCCCTGCGATCAGCAATCAGATCCGCCCCCCAGTGCACGGAACAAATTTCCTCCAGTTCAAGCCGGCGCACATCTCCCTCCAGAACATGAAGCGCAGACAGCCCCTTTTTTTGCGCCAGTCCTTTTAACAAATCAGCAAGCCCTGAATCCCATTCTATCGCAATAATCCCGGCAACCTTGTCGACCATTGCCAGGGAAATGGCCCCGGGGCCGGCGCCGATATCGAGCACAAAATCATCTTTTTCCGGAGAAGCTGCAGCGATTATTTTACCCAGGATGTTCTCATCAACCAAAAAATGCTGGCCCATGTTGCGGTGAGGATGCAAATTATTCTCCCGCAGAATTCTTTTTAGATAAACCGGGGAGGTGACTTTTTGGGCATTACAAACCCCGTTATTTTCGCCTGTAACAATGTTATTTTTATCTCGAATCATCAAACTCTCCCTAAGAGATATAATCTAGATAATCTATGGTAAAAACCCGCTTAAGAGCTTATAATATGATCTATAGCCCGTAACAATCGTCTTAAGTCCGTAATAGTCGTCTAAATTCTTTAAAAGGTTGTGAAAAGTGTAGATGCTGCCCCTTAAAGATAGTCTGCGACCACGGAAGTATCCTTATGTAAACCTAATCCTAATATTTATGAATATCGCTGTATTTATCTTTCAACTGAGCATGAATGAAGCCGGCCTGATGACATTTATCGATCGCTACGGGGTTATCCCTCATGAATTTATTCTTTCACAGGGTCAAGCGTGGTTGCCTTTATTTACCTCCCCCTTTCTGCACGGGGGATGGTTCCATCTCCTGGGAAACATGCTTTACCTCTGGGTTTTTGGCGATAACGTGGAGGACCGCCTGGGGCACTCCGGATTTTTCCTTTTTTACCTGGCTGCCGGGCTGGCAGGAAATTTTTCGCACATCATAGCCCACCCTGACTCTTTAATACCAACTATAGGTGCCAGCGGAGCTGTAGCAGGAGTTTTGGGAGCTTATTTCATTTTATTTCCCCGGGCACGTGTGCTTACCTTAATTCCTATCGGTTTCTTTATAACAACGGCGCGCCTCCCGGCGATGCTCTTCCTCTTTCTCTGGTTTTTGCTGCAGTTCGTTAACGCTTTCCTCGCCAGTTTTAATCCAGAGGCCCAAACGGTAGCCTGGTGGGCCCATATCGGAGGTTTTCTCCTGGGCAGTATCATCGCTATAGCAACCCTCATTAAGAAAAAACTTTCCAGGGCACCCTAACTAATTACCGGGCCAGCACCGCTATGCTTACCCTCGCGGCGCCTCCTCTTTTCAGGGAAAAAGAGGCCTCATCAGCAGTTGCTCCGGAGGTAAGCACATCATCAACCAGCAGAACATGGCTTCCCCGCTCCGGAACCAGGGAACATTCAAATGCTCCGTGCAAATTATTTCTTCTCTGGATTCTATTGAAACCGGTCTGGCTGCCTGTATCGCGAACCCGGACCAGGACCTCCGCAACGGGCAGATGCAGTTCCTTTCCAATAACATCGGCCAGCAAGCGAGACTGGTTATACCCCCTCAATTTCAGCCGCTCCGGGTAAAGCGGAACCGGAACCAGGCATTTCACCGAAGAGATCCAGGGCATGCGCGCCAGCTTCAGGCTGAGAAGTTTTCCCAGGGGAGCGGCCAGCGACCTTTTCCCATGGTACTTCAAAAGATGAACAGCCTTGCGAACCTCTCCCTGGTAAAGGCTCAGTGCGCAGCAATCATCAAAGTAAAAATGAGCCCCCCGGCAGTATGAACAGTTATTATCCCCCTTTTCCAGGGGACGGCCACAGCGGCCGCAGCCCTTTTCAATCCAGGGAAGTTCCTC
>CAZQXY010000204.1:0-3750 GCA_964597455.1 uncultured Desulfovibrionaceae bacterium | reverse complement strand
CGGTGGGAATAGCGGAGGAGAAACACCCGTTACCATTCCGAACACGGAAGTTAAGACCTCCAGCGCCGATGGTACTTGAGACGCGAGTCCCCGGGAGAGTAGGACCCTGCCGGATAATTATTCAAAGCTCTTTTGAAGCTATTAATGCTCAAAAGAGCTTTTGTATTTTAAAAATGAGGTAACTGCTCAGGGTTGAGGTAACTGCTCAAGGGGTTGAGGTAACTGCTCAGTGGTTAATGTGAGCATAGCGAACAATGTGTCATTCTGAGCGCAGCGAAGAATCTTGATTTCAAGCCATTTTTAGACCCATTCGCTTTGCTCAGGGTGACAGTTTTCACACACAGTCTGCCGTCCTCCTGCTTTGCGCGAATTTAAGGTTGACTTAATTATCGTAAAAGGGGATAATTAAAAGGTAAAGAGTAAAAGGTAAACAGTAGATATGGTGTTTTATAAAAATTTTAGAAGGGGTGATCGGATAGTGTTTGGTAGAATTGGAATGCAGGAACTGATATTGATTCTTGCTATTGCACTGATTGTTTTTGGCCCGCGTAAACTGCCCGAAATAGGTCGTTCACTTGGCAAAGGATTAAGGGAGTTCAAGCAGGCTACGGCAGAAGTCCAGAAAAGTATAAGCCTGGACGATGACGTCCAAGAAAATGCAAAAGCAGAGGAAAAAGCTCAGAAAAAAGGAGAAAACGTGATTCACAGCGAAGATAAAAACGTGGAGAATATCGAAATAAAAGAGCAGAAGGCCTAATTATTTATACTCTTAATTGTTATGGCAGGGGGGGAAATGATTTTATGTTATTTGGAAAAATTGGCTGGTTGGAAGCGGCGTTGATTCTTGGTATAATATTAGTTATCTTTGGCCCCGGCAAACTGCCTGGATTGAGTAAGGCGCTGGGGCAATCTATAAGAAATTATAAAGATGCATTGAGCGGAAGAGACAATAACAAGGATCTCGATGAAACAGAAGAAAGAGAGTAAGTTTTGCCCTTGGACAGGCAGTAGAAGTGCTCCTGGTTATAATGAGGGGGAAGGGTATGGCGTCTAGAAAAATAAATATGGGTACGGAGATGTCTTTTTACGATCATTTGGATGAACTTCGTAAAAGGATTATCATCATAGTTATTATTCTTCTTATTGGTACGATAGTCTGTTTTACTTTCATCGATGATATTATTCTTTTCGTAACTAGCAAGGCGGGAGATTTAGATCTTATTTATACTACCCCGGCTGAAGCTTTTATGGCACAGATACGCCTGTCTATCATTTCCAGTGTGTTAGTGACATTGCCTTTTACCCTTTACCAAATTTTGGCTTTTATTTTGCCTGCCCTTCGTAAAAAAGAAAAAAAAGCGGCTATTCTTCTGCTGTTTTTTATGATCTTGCTTTTTTATGCAGGTTTACTGTTCGCCTATTATGTTGTGTTTCCCTATGCATTATATTTCTTTTTGGGTTTTGCCACAGAGGGGCTTTTGCCCCTGTTTACCATCAGCAACTATATTTCCTTTGTATTTTCTTTCGTGATTGGGTTTGGCGTGGTTTTTCAGGTGCCCCTTATATTCTGGTTTTTAGGTAATCTATCGCTCATATCTTCAGTCTTTTTAAGGACGAACAGGAAATATGCATTTTTGCTTATTGCCATAATATCAGCGGTGATTACTCCCCCTGATTTGTTTTCAATGTTGCTAATGCTGGGGCCGCTGTTGTTGCTTTATGAAATCGGGATTTTGCTTGTCCGTCTTACTGAGCGCCGGAGGTTGCGGTTTGAAAAATAAATGGCGCCGGATATAAATTATAGGTGAAGCTGCGGGGACGGGGAAAAGGTAAGGGGACACACCCCTGCGGGGAATGTCCCCGTGCAATGTCTCCGGAGCGAAGCGAAGGACTTGGGGACATTCCTCTGCAAGAGGTGTGTCCCCGCACCGCTTGAAAAATGGAAGACGATGGAACCGTCCCCCTGCTTCGCGAATTAAGAGTAATCTTGATCTCCAGGGTTGACAGTTGCTTTAAAGGGGAGTATAAAATATTGTGACTAA
This sequence comes from uncultured Desulfovibrionaceae bacterium, assembly GCA_964597455.1. Classification (GTDB taxonomy): domain Bacteria; phylum Bacillota; class Dethiobacteria; order DTU022; family UBA8154; genus DUQX01. The sequence goes on along the minus strand of CAZQXY010000204.1, from coordinate 1,708 downwards.
ATTGCCCTTTTCCGCGGTAGTTCTTGCCGGCGGGGACAGCAAACGCATGGGAACAAACAAGGCTTTCTTGAGGTTGGAAGGAAGCAACCTCATTGACCTGGTTTTTAACAGAGTAAACAGCCTATTTGCTGAAACAATCGTCGTAACAGATCGTCTGGAAGAACTTGCTTACCTGCCGGCAAAACTAACAAGTGATTTATTTACCGGAGTAGAAAAAACTGCGTTAAGAGGCATCCATGCGGGTTTAACCGTTTCTTCCTATCCCGCTTCTTTTGTAATCGGGTGTGATATGCCTTTTTTTGCACTTTCATTGATTAATTACATGTCTCGCTATGCAATTCAATATGATGTCGTTGTTCCACGGCACGGCGAATTTTTTCAGCCGCTTTTTGCCTTTTATAATAAGACAACCCTTGGTCCGATTCTTGAACGGCTTAAAGAAAATAAATTAAAAATTTCTGATCTCTACCGCAGCCTGTGTATTAAAGAAATTGGTGAAAATATCATAAAAGATTTTGATCCTCACCTTTTTTCTTTTAATAATATTAATACCAAAGATGACTATTTTGAGCTCAAAAAAAATTTTGAACTCAAAATACCGCCTTTTTATTTTGGTAATGAAGAAATTTAAAGAGAAAAAGTTCTGGAAAGTTATCTGCTCAGGGGGTGTGTTGATGTGGAAAAATTTATTGACCCATTTGGAAGAGATGTAAACTATCTCAGGCTTTCTGTTACCGAGCAATGCAATCTAAGCTGTTTTTATTGCCGCTCCAATCCGTTTGAATGCGGAAAAAGCGGAGGCAAAGGACTTCTCACCGTTCAAGAAATAACAATGATCGCGGAAGCTGCTGTTGAGCTGGGAATAACCAGGATCCGGCTTACAGGAGGCGAGCCGTTGATCAGATTTGATATTCTCAGTATCGTTGAAAGTTTGTCAGCTATCCCCGGCTTAAAAGATCTTTCACTGACAACCAACGGGATTTTACTGGAAAAGATGGCTTTTCAGCTGGCTGCGGCAGGGTTGAAAAGGGTTAATATCAGCCTGGATTCGCTGAATGAGGCTAATTTTAGCAATATCACCAACGGCGGGAAACTTCAAAGCACCCTTAAGGGGATTGATAACTCCTTGGAAGCGGGGCTGACCCCCTTAAAAATTAATATGGTTTTACTAAAGGGTATTAATGATCACGAGATTGAAAACTTTCTCTCCTTGACGATTAAGAGGGAGCTCGATGTTCGCTTTATCGAATACATGCCCACACAGGGGGCGGAGAAATGGTCCCATTTCTTCTTGCCGTTGCAGAGTGTTGTGAAAATAGCGGAAAAAATTGCTCCTTTGGAGGATGTCCCCGGGGAACATGGAGGAGGCCCCGCACATTATTTTCGCTTAAAAGGGGCGCTGGGCAAAGTAGGGTTGATCTCGCCTTTAAGCCGTCATTTCTGTCATCGCTGTAATCGGTTGAGGGTTACTTCCGACGGGAAGATAAAACCTTGTCTTTTTTCCGGTGACGAGATTGACCTGCGCGGCTCACTATCCAGCAGGGAAAAAATAAAAGAGAAATTTTTTGAAGCGTTAAAGAAAAAACCTGATCCACATAAAGCTGCAGCAAATCCTGCCGATCGGGTCAGACAATATCAGAGCAGTCGTTCCATGTCCCAAACCGGCGGATAAGCAGGGTAGGTGAAGACATTGCGGTCATAACAGCTT
>CAZQXY010000203.1:0-3759 GCA_964597455.1 uncultured Desulfovibrionaceae bacterium | reverse complement strand
TGGTACCGCATATAGATGTTTTTGACGAAGACGATTATACTAAAGAAGAGCTGAAAATGATCCAGGAAACACGTAAAATAATGAACCTCCCTGATTTGCCGGTTACGGCAACCACGGTAAGGGTACCGGTCTTTAACGGGCATTCCGAAGCTGTAAACGTTGAATTGAACAACCCTCTGTCACCCGGGGAGGCCCGGCGCCTTCTTGCGGAGTTTCCCGGTATTATCGTGCTGGATAATCCTTCAAAGTTGAGCTATCCGATGCCTGTTGATACCGAGGGCCGGGATGAAGTGTTTGTTGGCCGGATACGCTCCGATCGTTCCGTTCCTTATGGCCTGAACATATGGGTAGTTGCCGACAATATCCGCAAGGGTGCTGTAACCAATTCTATTCAGATCGCTGAATTGCTTTTATAAGAATACAAATGTTGACCAGATGCTTGAGGTGAGGGATATTGAAAATATTGGTACAAAAGTACGGTGGGACTTCTGTAACAACCGCGGAAAAAAGAAAATTAATCTATCAAAGGATCAGGGAGGCTCAGGAAGAGGGATTTAAGGTTGTCCTTGTGGTTTCAGCAATGGGACGTGACGGGGCTCCCTATGCGACTGATACGCTGAAAGCCCTTGCACTGGGAGAATATGATGATCTTTCGCTGAGGGAACTTGATTTAATAATGTCCTGTGGCGAGACAATATCCGCTGTGGTTGTTGCCGCCTTTCTCAGCGCCCAGGGGTTGCCGGCCTGCGCGCTGACAGGTATTCAGGCTGGTTTTCTCACTGATGGGCGCTATGGCGAAGCTGAAGTGGTTGATTGCCAGCCTTCCAGAATCAAGGAGACCCTGCAATTAAATGTAATACCTGTTGTAACCGGTTTTCAGGGAGCAGATGCACAGGGTGAAATAAATACCCTGGGCAGGGGGGGCAGCGATACTTCGGCCGTTATTCTGGGAGCAGCCTTAGGCGCTGAGAGAGTAGAGATCTATACCGATGTATCGGGAATTATGACTGCAGATCCCTTAATTATTAAAGAGGCAAGAGTCATTCAGCAAATTACTTATAGTGAAGTTTGCCAGCTGGCATATGAGGGGGCAAGGGTAATACACCCCCGGGCGGTGGAGGTTGCCATGCGTAATAATGTACGTGTTATGGTGAAGAACCTGGAGGATCCCGGTACGGGGACGCTGATTACGACTGAGGCTTCTTTAATAAAGGGTAATTACAGCACCCGTGGGCGAAGGGCTGTAACCGGCATAGCTCACGAAACAAACCTGGCCCAGTTTCTAATTGAGCTGCCTAACCCTGATTCTTTCAGCGAGCTTGAAATATTTCGGCAGATTGGAGAGGCCGGGGTGAATATCGACCTGATCAGTGTCTTTCCATTATTAAAAGCCTTTGCTGTCAAAGATGAGCACCGCCGGAAGGTGGAGAATATCCTGGAGGGGCTGGAAGTACCCTTCAGAGTAGAAAAAGATTGCGCCAAGGTTTCTGTGGTAGGGGTAGGAATGCACAGCATCCCCGGTGTGATGGCCAGGGTAGTAAAGGCGCTGAATGAACATAATATAGAAATAAAACAGACAGGTGATTCCAATATTACCATTTCATTGCTGATCAAGCAGGATGATCTTCGCCGGGCGGTTCAAACCCTTCATGATAGTTTTTATCTGGCAAATAATAACGGCGGGGATGAATAGTACGGCTTATTGACAATTTAAAGTCTGGCAACTCCGCTGCTTAAATAATAATCTATGTGGAAGGATGGTCAAAGATGCAGCTCATACCGGCAATTGATCTCCACGGTGGAAAGTGTGTCCGCCTTTTAAGAGGGATAAGGGAGATGGAGACTGTTTATAGCGCTAACCCGGTAGAGGTGGCGCTGAAGTGGCAGTCAGAGGGTGCGGCCCGCCTCCACCTGGTAGACCTGGATGGAGCTTTTGAAGGGAGACCGGTCAATTCTGCCGTGATCTCCGCCATTACCTCTGCGCTCCATATACCACTGCAGCTCGGAGGCGGCATGAGAGATGCGGAAAACGTCAGGCGTACCCTGGAGCTCGGCGTTTCAAAGGTGATCTTGGGCACGGCGGCTGTAGAAAAGCCGGAGATGGTAAAAGAGCTGGTTGATCGCTATCAGGACAGAATTATTGTGGGGATAGATGCCCGCGATGGGATCGTGGCCGTGAAAGGATGGGTCGAGGGCTCTGAAAGAAAGGCTGTGGATTTTGCCCTGGAAATGCAGGATCTGGGGGTTAGGGAGATCATCTATACGGATATTTCCCGCGACGGTACTCTGGAAGGGCCGAATTACAGCGCAATGGAGGAGATGGCAAAGGCCCTCGACATACAGCTTATTGCCTCCGGTGGGGTCTCCTCCTTGGAAGATCTGCGTCTGCTGGGGGAATTGGAACATCTGGGCATTACAGGTGTAATTGTCGGACAGGCTCTTTATAGCGGCAAGTTTACTTTAAAAGAAGCCTTAATGGAGCTTGAATAAGAAGAAAGGTTTTGTTTGGGGGGCTGTTATTTGACCAAAAGGATTATTCCCTGTCTGGATATAAAAGCGGGAAGAGTGGTAAAGGGAGTCCAATTCGTTGATTTAAAAGATGCGGGTGATCCCGTGGAGCTGGCCGGATATTATGATCAATCCGGCGCTGATGAGCTTGTTTTCCTCGATATAGCGGCCACATACGAGGGAAGGGAAACCATGGTAGACGTGGTGGCAAGAACAGCCCGGGAGGTTTCTATTCCCTTTATTGTAGGAGGGGGTATCTCTTCAATTGAGCAGATGAGTAAGGTGCTCCAGGCGGGGGCGGATAAGTTTTCTCTCGGTACCCTTGCGGTAGAAAACCCGGAGCTGATTGCAGAGGCTGCGCACACTTTTGGAAGCAGTTGTATCGTTGTGGCTATTGATGCCCGCTGGAACGAAAAGATGAGGAATTGGGAAGTGTATACACATGGCGGACGCCGGGCTGCCGGTCTGGCTGCAACAGAATGGGCCGCCAGGGCTGAGAGCCTGGGGGCGGGGGAAATACTCCTTACCGGTATGGATGCGGATGGCGGGCGGGAGGGCTTCGATATACCTCTAACCAGAGCGGTTTCCGAGAGGATCAATATACCGGTTATTGCCTCCGGCGGTGCCGGAAGAATGGAAGATTTTTATCAAGTTTTAACGGAGGGGAAAGCTGCGGCCGCGCTTGCCGCTTCAGTTTTTCATTACCGCCGGTTTTCGGTTTTAGACCTGAAAAAATATTTGTTTAAAAATGGGCTGGAGGTGCGGTTGTCCGATGACTGTTAATTTTGATCTTGATGAGCTTTCCTTTGATAAATACGAGCTTCTTCCGGCGATAGTCCAGGATTATGATAACGGGCAGGTTCTCATGCTGGCATATATGAACAGGGAATCGCTGCGAAGAACGCTGGAAACCGGGTTGACCTGTTTCTGGAGCCGCAGCAGGCAGGAATACTGGCAGAAGGGTGAGACATCCGGAAATATACAAATTGTGCAGGAGATTTACTATGATTGCGATGCTGATACTCTGCTGGTTAAAGTAAAGCAGATAGGCCCTGCCTGCCATACGGGCGAAAGAAGCTGTTTTTACCGTTCCATTCCCTTTACCCCCAAAAGCCGGTAAAATAGATTATTTTGTTTCGTATCGAAGCGGTATGATAGCGGAGTTATTCTGCTTGGACTGGAAAAGGAAACTCTTAGATCTTGAGAGATCAGCACGAGGTGCTGATTTATAAATTTACCCAGTTGTTTCTT
>CAZQXY010000202.1:0-3775 GCA_964597455.1 uncultured Desulfovibrionaceae bacterium | reverse complement strand
GGGAGCTTCGGCCCCTACAAACCCTTCTGGGTGGAGGAGGAAGATCTGAGCGTAAAAAACCATCTTTTCATTTTCAAGCTGGAAAAGGACACCTTTAAGCCGGTCTGGCAGTCCTCCAACCTTGCTCATCCCAATTACCGCGCCGCCTTGATCGACATTGACGGCGACGGTGAAAACGAACTGGTGGCCGTCGAGGGCAGTTACACTGACCCAAAACAGGCAGATGTAACCCTGTGGAAATGGAATGGCTGGGGCTTTACACGCGTTAATTTAGATAAGTACATTTTTAGTAAATGGGCCTTTGTTAAATGATAGTGAGGCGCGGATCATGAATTTTTAAGTTAATAGCTAAATTATTGTTTAGTGGCCATATTGTTTATCTTTTCCGATATAGCTTCTTCAATAAAACGGTTTAGAGAAATATTTTTCTTTAGAGCTTGTTGTGTTGCCAGCCTGTGTAATTTAGGGGAAATTCTAACGTTAAAACTGCCTTTATATTTTTTTTCAGGACTTCTGCCATTTAGCCGGCAAGTTTCAAGATAATCATCTATCGCTTCTGCAAAAGCGGCTTTTAATTCTGAAACAGATTTCCCTTCAAAGCTTATTAAGTCATTGACTCCTTCAATTTGGCCATAAAAAACCTCGTCTTCCGGGCTATAATGTACTGAAGCCACATAATCCTTGTATGTTAGGACATCTTTCATAGTTTAACCTCCTGCTCCTTTAGAATTTTAATAATCTGATCGATCTGGTAAAGTCTTAACTCTTTTTCAGAGTGGGGTTTGTGAAGTCTTATGATATGCCTTGTTTTTTTAAGAATATAAGCTACCCTGGAACCGGAAGCTTTACCTTTACTTTCTTCTTTATAGCCCAATCCATGCAACAGTGTTCTTAATTCATTGTATGTATAATTCCGGGGCCTGCTTAATAGTTTCTTTAGGAGTTTTTCATGCTTGCTCATAATAAGATTATAGCAAATCTATAGAGTAATGCAACTGAATTATAGTTGCATTGAAAAAGGGGAATATTTAATCGTCATAAGGCCGCCGGAATTTTTCTCAAGGCCTCATTTTTTTTGCAAGGATTTTTAGTTTTGATGGAGAATAATTTATAAGATACCTTGTTTTGATGTATGTGGATGTATGTGCCAGAAAAAACCTTTCCCTTCGGGAAGAAGGGGAAGCGGATTCGGCACTATTATATTATTAGGCCATATTATTTCAGTATCGGGCGCGCTGCCGTTGCTGAATTACTGGAAGATACAGGCTTGATAAGGAGTGAGGCTTATGCCGGAGAAGATTATCAAGAGAGACGGTCGAGTGGTATCCTTCGATCAGGAACGGATAATAAATGCAATTTTTAAAGCAGCAAAGGCAGTAGGCGGTGCTGACAGGCGAACTGCAGGTATGCTTTCACAGGAAGTTGTAGCTGTTCTTAATGAGAAGTATCACGATACGCTGCCGAGCGTGGAAGATGTTCAGGATCTTGTGGAAAAAATACTTATCGAAAACGGTCATGCCAAAACGGCCAAGGCGTATATTCTTTATCGTAAGCAGCACGAGGAACTTAGAAACTTCCAGCATTTGCTTCTCAATACGGAGAAGATGTTTCAGGAATATTTAGGAGGAGAAGACTGGCGCATTAATGAAAACAGCAATATGAATTATTCCCTGCAGGGATTGAACAACCATATTATTTCTGCGGTTACCTCGAAATATTGGCTGGAAAAAGTTTATCCGGAGGAGATCGGGGAGGCCCACCGCCAGGGGGATTTTCATATTCATGACCTGAGTCTCCTGGCGCCATACTGCTGTGGGTGGGATATCGCAGAGTTGCTGGAAAACGGCTTTAGCGGCGTTTCACAAAAAGTGGAGAGCGCCCCCCCCAGGCATTTTCGGACAGCGCTGGGGCAGATTGTGAACTTTTTTTACACTCTTCAGGGGGAGGCAGCCGGGGCACAGGCCCTGGCAAATTTTGATACTTACCTGGCTCCCTTTATACGCTACGATGAAATGAGCTATAGAGAAGTTAAACAGGCGATGCAGGAGTTTATTTTTAACCTCAATGTTCCCACCCGTGTTGGTTTCCAAACCCCCTTTGTTAATATTACCATGGATGTTACCGTATCTTCTGTTTTGGCCAACGAGCCGATAATTATCGGGGGAGAATTTAAAAACGAGACTTACGGGGAGTTCCAGGAAGAGATGGATATGCTCAACCTGGCCTTTTGTGAAGTGATGATGGAGGGTGATGCCAGGGGCAGGATATTCACCTTTCCCATTCCCACCTATAATATTACGCCCCAGTTTGACTGGGAGAGCCCTTTGGTCGAAAGAATTATGGAGATGACGGCCAGGTACGGCATTCCCTATTTCGCTAATTTTATTAATTCCGATCTTTCTCCGGAAGATGTGCGCAGTATGTGCTGCCGCCTGAGATTGGACAACCGGGAGCTGAGAAAAAGAGGCGGCGGTCTTTTCGGAGCCAACCCGCTGACGGGTTCTGTCGGCGTAGTAACGATCAACATCCCCCGTCTCGGCTATCTTTCCGCTAACGAAGATGATTTTTTTGCACGTTTGCAAAAATATATGGAGCTGGCCAGGGATAGTCTGCTCATAAAAAGAAATGTTTTGGAGAAGATGACTGATTTGGGGTTGTACCCTTATTCCCGCTATTACCTGCGTTCTGTAAAGGAAAGGTTTGGCGGTTACTGGTACAACCACTTCAATACGATTGGGCTCGTCGGGATGAATGAGGGACTTTTGAATTTTTTAGAAAAGGATATTTGTTCCGAAGAGGGCCGGCAGTTTGCTGTCAAAGTTATCGATTTTATGAGGGATCTGCTGCTTCAATTCCAGAAAGAATCGGGGCAGCTCTTTAACCTGGAAGCCACTCCTGCCGAGGGAACCGCTTACCGGCTGGCAAAAATGGATCACGAGCTCTATCCGGAGATTATTACCGCCGGAAAGGATGCCCCATATTACACCAACTCCACCCAGCTTCCCGCGGGATATACCGACGATGTTTTTTCCGCCCTCGATCTGCAGGAAGAACTGCAGGTAAAATACACCGGAGGAACTGTTTTTCACATGTTCCTGGGGGAGAGGCTGGAAGATATAGAAGTATGTAAAAAACTGCTGCAAAGAATTATGGGCGGCTACCGTATTCCCTATGTTACTATCACACCGACCTTCAGCGTTTGCCCCGATCACGGATACCTTCCCGGGGAGCAGTATCAGTGCAGTAATTGCGGAAAGGAAACCGAGGTTTGGAGCAGGGTTGTCGGTTTTTATCGCCCGGTACAAAACTGGAATAAAGGTAAACAGAGCGAATTTAAAGAGCGGAAAGTATTCAGTGCGTAAAGCGGAAGGTATTCAGCGTGTAAAAGGAGGGTAATATCCGTGTTGCTCGATGTTCATACCCATGTTTTTCCTCCGGATGTAATCAAGAAAATTAATAAATACCTGGAAAAGGACGAGTTTCTCAACCTGATCTGCTCCAGCCCGAAAAACAAGTACGCAACTGTGGAAGACCTTTTAGCGGAGATGGATAAGAGCGGGGTGGATATGGCCGCAATCAGCGGTTTTGCGGCTGCAGATCCGGGACTTTGCCGGGAAATGAACGATTACGTGCTGGATGCGGCTTCCCGTAATCCCCGGCGATTTCTGCCCATGGCTGTTGTTTCCCCCTCGGATCCCGGTATGGAGAGAGAAATTGACCGTTGCGGCGATCTGGGGGCGGTCGGGGTAGGCGAGCTCTTTCCCTGGGGCCAGCA
>CAZQXY010000201.1:0-3777 GCA_964597455.1 uncultured Desulfovibrionaceae bacterium | reverse complement strand
AGGAACTTTTTCGGCGCCGGTAAAGTAAAAGCCAGGGAAGCTTACCGCCAAGCAGAACTTGCCCAGCGAAAATTTGTTTCTTTGACCTCTACAAACCAGATTACCGCCCCGGAAGCATTTTCGATCCTGGATGGGAAAGAAACGGCGTTTACGAGAAAAAAACCATATAACCCCTATTTAATCAAAGACCCCCAATTACGGATCGGGATAGTAGCTCACAGCTATACTTTATATGATTACATTGGACAAAACCTGGTTCAGCGATTGAGGGAGTATGGAACAGTGCTCACACCGGAAATGGTCCGGCCACAGGATGCATGCCAGGCCATTAGCAGCATCCATGACGGAGCGAAACTATGGAGTTTTGAAATCCAGATGTTGGGTAGCGCCTTGTATTGGCTTTATACCGGCAGCGTGGAAAGGTTAATTTTTTTAAGTCCCTTTGGATGTGGTCCCGAAGCGGTGATGGAAAGTTTTTTGGAAAAAGAAGCTGCCCAAAAGGGCGTCCCCCTGTTAAATTTATTGGTGGATGAACAGACAGGAGAAGCCGGCCTGGTTACCCGGTTGGAAGCTTTTATGGATACATCAACGGGTCAGGATCTCCTGGCAACAAACAATAGGAAAAAATCCGAAGTCAAACAGCGTGTTGAACCGCACGTTGGATCGCGTGTTGAACCACGTGTTGAACCGCGTGTTGATCGGCTGTCTCTAAAAAAGGAAAAGATACTCGGTATACCCTCCATGGGTCATCTTAACAAGGTTCTCGAACCCATGTTTAAGGAACTGGGGACAGAAGTGATCAGTCCTCCTTTAACCCAAAAAACGGTAGAGAAAGGGCTGGAGTTGGCCCCGGAATTTATCTGTTATCCCATGGTTGTCACATTGGGTCAAATGCGTCAGGCCTTGGAAGAGGGGGCAAATACAATCCTAATGGTTGGGGGAAAAGGCCGCTGCCGTTTAGGATGGTACAGCCAGGTTCAGGAAAACTTGCTTCGAAAAGCAGGATATGAGTTTGAGATGTTAACTATTGATTCCCCATTCCCCCTTAAACAGCAGTGGGGTAATTTCCTGGAAACATTACAGGCGATTCCTGCTCATAAACAGCACTGGTCACGTATTGCAAATATTCTTTGGCATGGATATCAGAAGGCCTTATGGCTGGATGAAGCAGAGAAGGAATTGTTTTATCTGCGCGCCACGGAAAGAGAAAGAGGGGTTTCCGATCAAGCCTTCTCCGAGCTATTAGAAGAGATGAGCTGCGTAAAAAGCTGGAAGGAGATCCGTAACTGTTATCAATCCTTTCGAAAGGAAATGGCAGGCTTATGCCGTGAAGAAGGAAACAAACCATACCGTGTCCGCATTGTAGGCGAGATCTATACTGTCCTGGATAATTTCGTCAATATGGAGTTAACTAAAGTTCTGGGGAGTATGCCCCATCAGCGGGTATGGGTAGATCGAGAGATCTCCGTTACCCCCTGGTTTCGTTACAATATTTTAAAGGACCGTAAACTACAAAGAAGGCACCGTCAGATTGAGAAGGCTGCTGCGCGTTATCTTAACGAATTAGTTGGCGGCCATGGCCTGGACAGTGTTGGGCTTGCTGCTCTGGCCGGTGAAGAGGAAATAGAAGGTGTTATTCATATTTTTCCCTTTACATGCATGCCCGAAATTGTAGCACAGACTATCATGACGAGAGTAACGGAGGAGTATGATCTGCCTTTGCTCACTTTAATAATTAATGAACAGACCGGGGAAGCGGGTATTCAGACCCGACTGGAAGCGTTTTTGGATATATTGGAAGAAAGAAGACGAGTTCATCGGAGGGTGAGAAAAAATGCATTGTTTTCTGGGTATTGATGTAGGAAGCCTTACTACCAAAATTGTAGCCATAAATCAGAAAAATGAGGTTATCTTTGCACGTTATCTTCGTAACGAAGGAGGCCCTCTGGAATCAATACAAAAGTGTTTCCAGCAGCTGGCAAAAGAAAAACCCGGTCCAAAAATGAAAATAAGAGGGGTGGGGACCACTGGTTCCGGAAGGCACCTTGCGGCAGTAACTATTGGGGCTGATATCATTAAAAATGAGATCACTGCCCATGCTACGGCAGCTCGGCATCTGCACCCGGAAACCCGTACCGTTATTGATATCGGCGGACAGGACTCTAAAATAATCTATCTTAAAGAAGGCGTTTCTGTTGGTTTTAATATGAATACCGTTTGTGCGGCCGGAACCGGTTCTTTTTTAGACCATCAGGCCGTGCGTCTCAATGTCCCCATTGAACAGTTTGGATCCTATGCCCTGCGCTCGCAAAACCCAGTGAGGATTTCCGGGCGCTGTGGAGTTTTTGCGGAATCGGATTTGATCCATAAGCAACAGATGGGTTACCCCAAGGAAGATCTGATCGCCGGATTATGTCTTGCCCTGGCCAGAAACTATGTTACCAACATCGCGCGTTCTAAAAAAGCGGAACCGCTTGTCTTATTCCAGGGAGGGGTAGCGGCTAACCAGGGAATTAAAAAAGCTCTGGAGACTTTATTAGAAGTCGACCTTTTGGTCCCTGAATATTTTCAAGTCATGGGAGCCTTGGGAGCAGCCTTGCTGGCCCGTCAGCAAATAATGCAAACCGGGAACGAAACGAAATATCATGGCACAGAAAATATTGCCTCTTTTCAATGCTATCCGCAAAGCTTTCTCTGTGATCATTGCTCCAACAATTGCGAGATCAATGAGTTATATATTGATGGACAGCTGGTAAGCCGTTGGGGAAGCCGTTGCGCCAAGTGGGAGGATCAGGTGCAACCGGAACCGGAACCGGAACTGGAACCGGATTTGGTAGCGATTTGTGAACAAGAACATAAAACAACGACCAGAGACGTCCTCTAACACAGTTGAAGCGGCTGGTTGGTAAGATGGGAAGCAGAGAACCGTCCCTGTGCTTCAGGAAGCATGGGGACGGTTCTCTGCTTCCCGGGATGATAAGCCTTAAACAGTAGTAAGACGCCCAACCGACAGTTCACTCAAATAATCGATAGCCATTAGTTTTCGTGTATCCCGCACTCCGTTACAGTTTATCAGATAGCTTTTCCCATATCCCTGTCCATAAACATTATGCAAATCAAGCATCATGCCGACTAGAAGCAGATTTCCATCTTTAATTAATTGGGCCACAGAAGTATTCCCGCACAAATATTTCACTTGCATATCAACATTTAATTCAGCTAACTGTGTAAATTTAACAACGGGCTCCTCGTTTAAAATTTGCTCGCTGCTTTGGATTTCTTCCAATGATCTTTTAACATTGCCCAATTCCTTGACAATAGCCTCGGGCTCCCCTGAAAAGTTTGAACCAGCAGCCTTTATGGCACCGCAATCACTATGTCCTACTACCATCATTAAAGGAGTGCAAAGATGCAACAGCCCATAAAGAAGTGAACCTTCACTTGTTTTTACTTGGTTCCCTATATTCTCCACAGAAAAAATACGGTTGAAGCTTTCTCCAAAAACGTGCTCCGGAACCCTGGAATCCGAACAGGTCAACAGGGTCACGGAAGGCTGCTGGCCAAAATTAGTCCTTTTAAGATTATCAAGCGGGAAATTATTCTCGAAAACAACAGCAGCCTCTTTAATGCTTTTAATAATGGAAAGCTTATTATTGTTTTCTTCGTTAAATTCGTTAAAGTAAGCCAAAACGACACCTCCGTTTAAATAGGTAATGTTCCCAGTAGGGTGGGAAAAGTAGTGCCTGTCACCCTGCTTACCCCTGGGTTGTCAACACC
>CAZQXY010000200.1:1113-3803 GCA_964597455.1 uncultured Desulfovibrionaceae bacterium | reverse complement strand
TGCGACAGAGGGGACGTTTCTCGCTGTCGCAGTTTCCTTTGTCCCCTAGTGTTTCTGTTGATGGCGCAGGGGTTCATTAATCCTTTCGCCAGCATGGCCCCTTGCCAGTGAGGCAAAAATGCCGCCGAAGCAGAGGATGGTAAAGATAATAAAGATGGTTTTGTTACTGTTTAAAAAGAGCTCGTGTGTCTGAGGTGTAATTTGGGTACTTCCCATGCCGTTCAGGGCAAGGATGAGCATAACTATTCCCATACTGAATAGCTGACCGGTTGTCCGCATTGTGGCGAGCGTTGCCGAGGCGATTCCGTAAAATTTTTTTTCCACGGAGCTCATAATGGCATTTGTATTCGGGGATGAAAAAAGCGCAAAGCCAAAACCGAGAACCATTAGATTAAAAACGATAAAAGCTGGAGATGTATGTGCATTTAAGATAATCAGGGGTATAAGCCCCAATACCAGAACAGCCATGCCTGATGAAGCCAGGATTCTCGATTCTATTTTATCTGAAAGCCTGCCCGCCAAAGGCGAAAAAAGAGACATGACGATGGGTTGCGCTACCAATATCAGACCCGCTTCCTGCGGGTTGAACCCTTTAATATATTGCAGGTAAAGGCTTAGTAGAAAACTGATCGCAAAAGTGGCGCTGTAGTTGATTAGCGCCGCCAGGTTGGAGAAAGTAAACACTTTGTTGTTTTTGAAAAGGTTCATATTTAAAACAGGATTTTCAACTTTCAATTCCCACCGGATGAAGAGGGCAATACCGCCCAACCCCGTTAGAATTAACCACAGTCCTCTTATCGCCGGTATAACAGAGAGGCCATACATTAAAGACAGGAGCGAAATGCAATAAATTAACGAGCCGATTAAGTCGAACTTTTCTCCCTGAGATTCTGCCCATTCCTCTTTCACTTTCCATTGAACCAGGAAAACTGACGGCAAGGCCAGTGGTAGAATGATCATAAAAATGCTTTTCCAGCCAAAATGCTGTGTCAATATTCCTCCCAGGACCGGGCCGATCGACAGCCCAAGGTAAGTTGCAGCGACGTTTATCCCTAAGGCCCTGCCTCTTTCACCGGGTGGAAATACCGATGTCAGTATCGCAATGCATGTGCTGAAAATCATTGCGCTTCCGACACCCTGTAAGACCCTAAAGCATAGAAGCATAACAATCGACTTTGAAACTGCACAAAAAAGAGAAGCAAAAGAAAAAACCAATATGCCACAAGTAAAGATTTTTTTTCTTCCATAAATATCTGCTATTTTCCCAAACGGGACAAGAAATACCGCTGTAGTTAATATATAAGAGGTGGCAACCCAGCCCAGCAGGACCGCGCTGGCGGAGAACTCTTCACCGATAGCGGGGAGAGCAATGTTAATGGATGAACTCATAAAGGGCGTTACGAAAGTACCCAGCGTGGCGGCTATCAGGACAATCCATTTTTTTGTGTTAACATCATCGGTCATTTTTTCCCCTTTCGGCAACAAGTGCACTTTTTATTGAATAAGACCCATCCTAAGCAGCCGGCGCCTTACGGCCAGGCTGAAGCCTGCAGCCGCAACAGCTTTTAATATATCCATTGGAAGAAAAGGTATTATACCGAGCATGATGGTCTGGCGGAGGTTGAGCCCGGAAATAACCGCCAGCTGCAGCGCCCCCAGGGAATGGATGACGCCAATGCAGATAAACATTCCGGTGAGCATTGAAAAATAGGACTCCCGTTTTTCGATGAATTGGCCCAGCAGGTAGCTGCCCGGGATAAATCCCCAGAGGTAGCCGCCGGTTGGACCCAGCAACATGTGTATTCCTCCCTGGGCAAAGGAGAAAACAGGAAGGCCGATAGCACCCATGAAGATATAAGTTAACATAGAGAAGGCACCCCAGCGTCCCCCAAGGATAGTTGCTGCGAGAAAGACACCGAACATCTGTCCCGTAATGGGAACCGGGCTGAAGGGTATGGGAATTGATATCTGGGCAAGCAGGGCCATGATGGCTGCAAAAAGGCCGCTTAAAATAATAAATTTAGTTGGTAGCATTTCTGTCACCATGCTTTCTATTTTGGAGACGGTTGCGCATTCCCCCTGCGTTACAACAGCGTAACCTCTCCTGAGTGATACTCCCTTCTTGTACCTTCTTTTTCTTCAAGGATAAGGGCCCCGCGTGGAGAAAGGTCAACCGCTGTGCCGGCAATCTGATCGCGGAAAATGTTGAGCGTTATTTTCTTGCCCAGGGTTATGTTATACTTTTTCCATTCCGTGAGAATAAATCCAGGACCTTCTGAAAGGTATCTCCGGTAAGAATCGTCCATTTCTTGGAGAATACTGCAGGTGAGCTTCTGCCGTGATACTTCAGTTTCGTTGTTTTCGAGATAGATTGAGGTGGCAATTTTATTAATCTCCGGGGGAAAGTCTTCTAATTTTAAGTTGACATTTATGCCTATGCCAATGATCAGGTGGTGGAGCAGATCGGTTTCTGCTTTAATTTCAGTGAGGATGCCACAAACCTTGCGCCCCTTGATTAGAAGATCGTTAGGCCACTTAATTCCTATGGGAAGATCGGGTAATACGTTTTTGATGCCCTGCGTTACTGCGGCCGCGGTCATAAGGGTAAAAAGCGGCGTATCCCCCGGCGCCAGTGAAGGCCTCAATAAAATTGAAAACGAAATACCTTTGCCTGGGGGAGAAAACCAGGA
>CAZQXY010000200.1:0-1103 GCA_964597455.1 uncultured Desulfovibrionaceae bacterium | reverse complement strand
TTTGTTCCTCGGCAATTACTATGGTTCCCTCAGGTGCTCCCCTCTCCGCCAGGCTTTTTAGAGCGGTATTGGTGGAATCAGTTTGCCAAAAGTGATAGATCAATCCCAGTGCGGAGGCGATAACTTTTGCCTTTAATCCCTTTGAAATTTCTGCAGGATATAAAAGGTCGGGAACCCCTACGAGGCGGTAGCCTATGCGTGGGCTGCTTTCAATATGGTAACCGTCTGATTTTAGGGATTGTATGTTTTTCCAGATAGAGGTGCGGCTAACGCCCAATTTGCCGGCCATCTCTTCTCCCGACATATGAGCAGGTCCTTTGTTTCGGAGTAATTGTAAAATTTTATCCCGCATCTTTGCCACCTTTAAATCTTTTAAATAATGTTAATATAATAACTGATAAATAATGAATTGTCAACCCCAACAATCGATCGAGTTAACAAAGACATTTCCGCCAGCGGAAGATTCATCATAATAAAGTTGACTTTGCTTACCGAAGATTGTAAGATTAAAAAGAAGATTTTAGGTAAATATTATTGCAGTGTAACTATTAGTGTAACTATGAGAGAAAGGAACAGAAGGATGACTGTTAACCTTCCACCCGTTTACGAACCAAAAGAGGTTGAGGATAAGATTTATCAATTCTGGCTGGAAAGTAATTACTTTTATGCCGCCGGGGAAGAGGGGAAAAAGACATTTACAATCGTTATTCCTCCGCCCAATGTTACCGGCTCCCTGCATATGGGACACGCCCTGGACAACACCATTCAGGATGTCCTGACAAGGTGGAGGCGGATGCAGGGTTTTGATACTCTCTGGCTGCCTGGTACAGATCACGCCGGAATTGCCACCCAGAACAAGGTTGAAGAACATCTGGCCTCTGAAGGCCTTTCGCGGTATGATGTCGGGAGAGAAAAATTTCTCCAAAAGGCCTGGGAATGGAAAGAGGAGTATCATGGCCGAATCCTGAAGCAGCTTTACAAGCTCGGAGTATCGTGTGACTGGTCACGCGAGCGGTTTACCCTGGATGAGGGCTGCTCAAGGGCGGTGCGTGAAGTGTTTGTGTCACTTTATGAGCAGGGTTTGATTTACAGGGGTAACTATA
>CAZQXY010000199.1:0-3813 GCA_964597455.1 uncultured Desulfovibrionaceae bacterium | reverse complement strand
CACCCTGAGCAAAGCGAATGGGTCTTGAAATGGCTTGAAATCAAGATTCTTCGCTGCGTTCAGGATGACACATTGTTCGCCACGCTCAGAATGACAAAAACCCAATTTAAGCATGTTTTCACACAGCCTGACGGTTCCATCGTCTTCCCATTTTTTAAGTGATGCGGGGACACACCTCTTGCAGAGGAATGTCCCCAAGTCCTTCGCTTCGCTGCGGAGACGCTCAAATCGTCCGAGATCACTGAAAAAGCCCTGAATTGTCATCCTGAGCGTTAGCGAAGGATCTTAAAGTTGACAGACAAAAAACTATTGTTTTTCAGTGGTTTCGGACCGTCCCCGTGGCTTAGCGGAATAACGAAAAAGGCAATCTTTCGCTGTAGTGTTAAACACAAATTAACTTTGGTTATAATGTCAATTAATTTTGGTTAAATT
Organism: uncultured Desulfovibrionaceae bacterium; assembly: GCA_964597455.1. Taxonomy (GTDB): domain Bacteria; phylum Bacillota; class Dethiobacteria; order DTU022; family UBA8154; genus DUQX01. The sequence continues at coordinate 3,381 of CAZQXY010000199.1, read as the reverse complement.
TTTCCTTTCTAATAATTTATGATATAATAGGAAAAGTAAAATAGAAGAAGGAGGATTTTTATCCTATGAAGGAAAAGGTGCAAACAGCGTTGCAAAAAATTCGCCCCTCATTGCAGGCAGACGGCGGCGATGTAGTACTCATCGATGTAGGTGATGACGGTATTGTTAAGGTACAGCTTACAGGAGCCTGCGGCGGATGCCCCATGGCCACGGTGACATTAAAGCAGGGCATTGAACGTCTGCTTAAAAAAGAAGTGCCGGAAGTAAAAGAAGTCGTATCCGTCTAGCCTTTTGGAAAAACCCCTTTTTTCCCAAAAGCAACCTTTAAGATCTAACTCAATGCCAGATTTTCAGGAAATGAAAAGCCGGCCAAAGCTGACCGGTCTTTTCATTTAAGCTAAAAACTCCAAAGGGGAATATGATTGTTATGAATAGTTTATTGCTGGTCCGCTACGGAGAAATTGCCCTTAAAGGAAAAAACAGGCCCTTTTTTGAAAAAAAACTACTCCGGAATATTCAGGATGCCCTCCAGGGTCTGGAACCTTTCGAAGTTCTCTTTCAACGGGGACGCTACTTTATAAAAATTAATGCAGATAATTTATTATCCGCTCAGCGAAGGCTGCAAAAAGTGTTTGGCATTGTCTCTGTCAGTCCGGTAAGCCGATCAAAATTAGATCTCGGTGAAATATGCCAAAATGCCCTGGAAACGATTAAAGAGAACTATACTCCGGGGATGACCTTTAAAGTGAATACCCGCCGGGCCAATAAAAATTTTCCTCATCCCTCGCCTGAAGTAAGCAGCGTTGTAGGAGCGTACCTTCTTAAAAGCGGTCTTAATATTAGCGTTGATGTCCGCCGCCCGGAGACTACTATCCATATTGATATAAGGGGAAAAGAGGCCTATCTGTATTCCCGGGTTATCCACGGGTTGGGGGGGCTTCCTGTTGGAGTTGCCGGCAGGGGGCTTTTATTGCTATCCGGGGGCATAGACAGCCCTGTAGCCGGTTGGCTGGCGCTTAAAAGAGGAGTTGAAATCGAAGCCCTTCATTTTCACAGCCCTCCTTTTACAGGGGACGGTGCGCTGAATAAAGTCAATGATCTATGCCGTACGCTATCTTCTTATGGAGGGAAAATTACCCTTCACCTCGCTCCTTTTACGGAGATTCAAAAAGAACTCCGGCTGAACTGTCCGGAAACAATGGTGATTACGCTTATGCGCAGGGCGATGTTCCGTATCGCCGAAAGGTTAGCTGTGAAAAGGAAAATTCCAGTTCTTTTTACGGGGGAAAGCCTGGGGCAGGTTGCCAGCCAGACGCTGGAAAATATAGTAGCCATAAACGCTGTGACAAATATTCCGGTTCTGCGGCCGCTGATTGGTTTCGACAAAGAAGAGATTATTGATATTGCCCGGAAAATAAACTCCTATCCCATTTCCATAAGGCCTTTTGAAGATTGTTGTACCCTGTTCGTTCCCCGGCACCCGGTAACCAGGCCACAGCTAAGAGAGCTTGAAAAAGCTGAAAAAAATATTTCCCTGGAAGAATTAACAGACTGCTGCCTGGAGAACATAGAGAGTAGAACTATTACCTCATCTAGCACAGGGGGGCAGGATAATGAAGCCGGATGAAGTATACCTCGACAACAGCGCCACCACTCGCCCTTATCCCGAGGTTAGCAAAGAAGTACAGCGGATTATGCTTGAAGAATATGGAAACCCCTCTTCCCTGCACCGCAGAGGCAGCGCGGGAGAAAGACTCCTCCAATCATCCCGTCAGATGCTGGCGGAGGTTTTAGACGTCAGCGACAGCGAGATAATCTTTACTTCCGGAGGTACAGAATCCAACAATATGGCTGTCCTGGGAAGCGCACGCCGTTACCTGAAACGCGGTAACCATCTCATCACTACGGCTATTGAGCACGCTTCAGTTTTAGAACCTTTTAACCGGCTGGAGAAAGAAGGTTTTGAGGTCACCTACCTTATCCCCGACGGACAAGGAACCGTAAGTCCCGAAAAAGTAGCCGAAGCCCTGACTCCCAGGACTATTCTGGTAAGTATTATGCATATTAATAATGAAATAGGCTCTATTCAGCCCATCCCTCAGGTTTCGGCAATCCTTAAGAACTGCAATCCGGAGATCATTTTCCATGTGGACGCGGTGCAATCTTTTACCAAGCTCCCCCTCTCACCTAAAGACCAGGGCATCGATCTTCTCAGTATTAGCGCCCATAAATTCCACGGCCCCAAGGGCGTAGGAGCTCTTTACCTGCGGGAGGGAATTTTCCTGGAACCCCTTACCAGGGGAGGAGGCCATGAAAAGGGGTTAAGGCCAGGGACAGAGAACACACCCGGAATCCGGGGAATGGCTTTAGCCGCAAAACTCAGTTATGAAAACCGGAAAGAAAAGATGGGAAAGCTGCAATCCTTAAAAGAACGGTTTATTACTTCCCTGGAAACAGAACATCCCTGGATCAGGTTAAACGGACCCGGCAAAAAGGAAGGAGCTCCCCATATCTTCAATATTTCCTTTCCAGGCCTTAAGGGTGAGGTAATCCTGCATGCCCTGGAGGAACACGGCATCTACGTATCTACAGGGTCAGCCTGCCATGCCAACACGCATAGCCCAAGCCACGTCCTGCAAGCCATTAAACTGGAAAAAGAATTGCTGGACGGAGCCATACGTTTTAGTCTCTCTCACTTAAACACCCGTGAGGAAATAGAATACGCTATCACCAAAATCATCCCCGTTGTTTCCGGGCTAAAAAAATTCTTTCAGGTAACCCGTTAATCAACAAAACTAAACAACAGAGTTGGATAACATCTTTCCGCTGCAAAAAAGTCCGGCTTAAAGCTCCCAAAAAAGCTTTATTACCAAAAAACACGTATCTACTTTATTTTGCTTTCAAATATTTCTTCTGAAATTAAATTTTATCCAATTTTCAAACCATTTAAATTTTATCAAGGTTGTTTTTATTTACCTCCTGATCCGTTATAATTGATAATGGTTATATTGAAAAAGAGGAGGATACAGATGACTTATAGAATATATAACTTCAATCCAGGGCCTGCAACGCTCCCATTACCGGTTTTGGAACAGGCTCAAAAGGAATTATTGAATTACCGTGGTACCGGCATGTCCGTCCTGGAAATTAGCCACCGCTCGAAAGATTTCGAAAAGATTGTAGAAGCTGCGGAAAATCAACTGCTTGAACTTTATCAGCTTTCCAAAGATTACCGGGTACTTTTTTTACAGGGAGGAGCAAGCCTCCAGTTTGCCATGGTGCCCATGAACTTCCTTTCCGCTCAAGCGTCGGCAGACTACATTATTACAGGCAGTTTTGCAACAAAAGCATATGAAGAAGCTGACAGAATCGCTCAAGTTA
>CAZQXY010000198.1:0-3857 GCA_964597455.1 uncultured Desulfovibrionaceae bacterium | reverse complement strand
CACTTTTATAAGCCGCTATCCCCCCGGTAATACCCAGGAGAATCAGTTTGTTTTTCACATTGATCCACGCTCACAATAATTATTTTAAATATTATTTTATACCGTTCTTCGTTCTTGCAAAGGTTATTCTGCCGGAAGCAATTTCCTCCAGAGCAGAGGTGACCTCCTTAAACAACCCTGCTTCTTCTTTAGCGATATGTTTTTCACGAAGCTGACGCGCTCTTTTGGCCGCCAGGATCGCCAGGGAATACCTGCTATCAACCGTTTTCAGCATCTCGTCGATCGAAGGATAGATCAAGTTTACCACCTTTCCTCGGTAGTTTTTCCAGTAGCTCTTTATTTCTTTCCATTCGACATTTCTCTGCGGAAATAATCGCCCTGATTTTTTCAACTGCATCATCTACATTATTATTGTAAACTACATAATCATAATACCAAATGTCTTTTAATTCGCTGTAAGCGGCCGCGAATCTCTCCTTCATCACTTCAGGTTCTTCGGTCCCCCGCCTCTTTATGCGGTTCCAGAGCTCTTCCAAAGATGGAGGCAACAAAAATATTAAAATTGCTTCCCTCATATGCTCACGTATTTGTTTTGCTCCCTGGGTGTCTATCTCAAGGATAACATCCAGGCCCTGCGCTCTTTTTTCCTCAACCTGCTTCAGTGGAGTGCCGTAATAATTACCGTAAACCCTGGCCCATTCCAGCAATGAATCCTCTTCGATCAGTTTCTTAAACTGGGCCTCGGGTAAAAAATGATAATGCACACCGTCCTCTTCCCCCTGCCGGGGAGAGCGAGAAGTCACAGAGATGCAACTGCATAGAGTCAAATGCTGCCGGCATAGTTTTTCACATACAGTGCCCTTACCTGTTCCCGAAGGTCCCGATAAGACCAGTAGCAACCCCTTGTCCATAGTTTCCTCCAAACAGTCGAAAATAATATCCCGGGATTTATTCTTCTGTTACAGGTTCTTTTACCTGTAAACGATGCTTAACTGTCTCAGGTTGTACGGCAGAAAGAATCACATGGCCACTGTCCATAATAATAACGGCACGTGTCCTTCTCCCGTATGTTGCATCCACCAGCATACCTCTATCCCTGGCCTCCCCGATAATACGTTTAATAGGAGCAGATTCCGGACTGACAATAGCAATAATACGATTTGCTGATACAATATTACCAAAGCCAATATTTATTAGTTTAATGTTCATTAATATATGCGGTTAAAACCCGGTCTTTTAAGACTGAGGATAAAAACCGCTTCCTCCTTTCATGTTGAGAAATAAAACCAGGCTTTTGGGAAACAGCAAACATACTTCCATATACAAAACAAAGGAAAACAGGAAACAATGCTTACGCAAATTAAAAATTCACCTCCATTATCTGCCCATTCTTATTCTATATTTTGCACCTGTTCCCTTATTTTTTCGATTTCGCTTTTAGCCTCCACTACCAGGCTTGAAATATCCAGATCATTGCTTTTGGAAGCTATGGTATTTACTTCCCTGTTCATCTCTTGTAACAGGAAATCCAGTTTCCGCCCAATAACATCATCTTTGATCAGCTCATTGCCAAATGTCTGCAAATGGCTCTCCAGACGAACTAATTCTTCATCAATATTACATTTTTCCGCGAAAAAGGCGACCTCCGTAAAAAAGCGCTGTTTATCATATTCCTTGCCATTATGCAGCTCTTCCAGGCGGGCGCCGAGCTTCTGTTGATAAGCCTCCAGAAATAGCGGGCACCTTTCGCGGATAACTTTAATAAAATCGCTTAAAATGTTCAGCCTTTGCTGAATGTCATTTCCCAACCTCCAGCCCTCTTCCAATCTGTGATTAAATAGCTGAGAAACCGCCATTTTGACAGAAGCTTCAAGGAGGGGAGCAAAAAAATCCAGATCAAGCTCGTTTTCCTCCACGCGTAAGACCTCGGGGAGTTGTGCCAGTTCAAAGGCGGTAAGTACTCCCCCGGATAAATTAAAAGCACCGCTCAGCCTTTGCAGGGAATGAACATAAGATGCAGCGAGCTCCTCATCAACAACCACAACTTTTTTCTTATTCTGCAGTGTTTCCAGGGTAGTATATACCTCGACCCTACCCCTGGAAATTTGCTCCTGTAAAATTCTCCTAATTTTATCCTCCAGAGGCAACAACTCTCTCGGCCCCCTGATAACAGCATCAAAATGCCGATGGTTAACAGCCCTTATCTCTACCACAATGCGGTAAATACCCTCTAAAACCTCTCCCCTGCCATATCCGGTCATACTTCTGGCCAAAGTAACTCCCCTTTATAATTTCTTTATAAGATATCCTGGTTGACGTATAACCCTATTTTACCATAAAAAAAAGCATAATCAAGTGAAAAAGTGTGGATTTTATATTCTAGGGATAAATATCTCTATAATTCATTATAATTCATTTTAAGCATCTTTTCCATTTAAAATATATTCTTCATTTAATCCCTTTAAATCAACCGGTTATTTTACGGCTCCACCACATAAGGAGGCTAAAAAAGTACGGAACAAATGAAGCCGAAAAAATTAGAATCCATTCTTTTGCCCCGAGAGGATAGGTCTGGAAGATCTCCCTAAGAAAAGGAAGATAAATAATAGCGAGCAGGAGTGAAAATGAAAATATTACCGCTCCTAAAAGCATAAGATTGCCTGTAAACCCTGTTTCCCATACCGCCAAATATTCTGAGCGGCATTCAAAAACATGCAGAAGCTGAGTCAGGATCAGGGTAGAAAGCGCCATGGTCTGAGCATAAGTAAGATCGGATGAATTATAGTAAGAAAAGGCAAAGATCGCAATTGAAGTAATACCGATCACGCTGCCCCTGATTATTATTTTCTTCCACAGCCCTCTGCTGAAGATACTTTCATGAGGTAAGCGCGGCGCTCTGGACATAATATTCTTTTCTGCGGGGTCTACCCCCAGGGCCATTGCCGGCAATCCATCCGTAACAAGATTTACCCAGAGAATCTGAATCGGCCTTAGCGGCAGGGGCAGTCCCCACAACATCGCCAGAAACATGGTCAGGATCTCTCCAAGGTTGCAACCCAGAAGAAATCTAATAAACTTGCGAATATTGTCGTAAATATTCCGCCCCTCTTCCACCGCCGCAACGATTGTTCTAAAATTATCATCGGCCAGAACCAGAGACGCGGCTTCCTTGGTAACCTCCGTTCCGGCCATTCCCATGGCAATCCCAATATCCGCTTCCTTTACGGCAGGTGCATCGTTCACGCCATCCCCTGTCATGGCGACAATATGCCCTCTGGCCTTCAAACAGCGAACAATGCGCAATTTGTGTTCCGGATTAACCCTGGCAAAAACATTGACTTTTTCTATTCGATGGGAAAGCTCCTTGTCGCTCAGCCGATCCAGTTCCGCTCCTGTTACTACTTCCGCGCCATGGTTGAAAATACCGACCTGCCTGGCTATTGCAACCGCCGTATTACGGTGATCCCCGGTAATCATCACAACGCGGACTCCTGCCTTTTGACACTTTTGAATTGCCTTAAAAACGGCCGGACGCGGCGGATCGATCATTCCAAAAACACCCACAAAAATAAGATCTTTTTCAAGCTCATCCGCCTTTGATGATGTAGATAAGCTTTGCAGCGGCCTGTAGGCTACCGCCAGCGTTCTCAATGCGCCGGAAGCCATCAGTTCCACCTGTTTGACTATTTTATGACGATCACTTGACTGCAGTGGTTTTATTTTCCCATCTTCATAAATATAGGCCGTCTTTGCCAGGATACGTTCCGGCGCTCCTTTTACAAAAACACTCAGCCCATCGCCTCCCCGGCAGACGACCGACATGCATTTTCTCGCGGAACTGAAGGGATACTCTTTTA
>CAZQXY010000197.1:2086-3863 GCA_964597455.1 uncultured Desulfovibrionaceae bacterium | reverse complement strand
AGTGAGTGGATAAGGGAACGTTGGGCACATACGTAGATGTGAAAAGTGCCCGGGCGGCTCCACTCCTCCTTGTCGCTGTTGAAGAAGGAAAGGGTCACCCGCGGCGGCTGGTACATGGCCAGAGGGGAGGGCCTGAGATAGTCCACATCAAAGGGGTTCACCGCCTTCATCGCCGCAAGTTCATCGAATTGCGCGTTCACCTGGGCGGTGATCTCATCCCTGAGCTGGTCGGGGATCATATCGGGGGGCACACCCACCGCCTCCGCCGCCTCCTGCAGCGCCACCTCCACGCAGTAGCTGAGTCCGCGTCTGGAGAGCTCTTCAAAATTGGGCAAACTGGGCGGCAGGCCCACATAAGCCAGCCCGTAATCGAGTAAGGCCTTGACCCCCTGGCGCACATAGCCCTGCACCGTCTCTCCAAGAAAGGAACACCGGTCAGCCACAAAATCGGCAATGGATGCCTTCAGTCCATTGTAAGCGCTCTGGACACTATTGTAAATTTCTGATAACAGCTCTTTGAAGTCCTCCCAAAGCTTGCCGATACCGCTCGGCCCTTTTATAGTCAGGTGAAAGTTAGCTCCCCGCGGCAGCAGGCGATCGAGTTTCTCCTGGTACTCCTGCCGCGTCGTTTTGGGATAGAGATGCATATGCACCGGATAGGCGTAGAGAAATTCACCTGTTTCGTTGTTCCGGATATAGAAGCACATCTCCTCGGCCTCTATATGCCGGGTCACCTGCAGGTACTCCTCGGGGTTTTTAAAAGCCCACCGGGGGGGGAGGTACCTGACCACGCGCGTGTAGGGAACAAGGGATTTCACCTCCACCTCCACCGGCGGCGGCGGGATGCTTTCGGCCTTCTTTTTTAAATAGTGTTTTAAATCTCCGGTGTAGCACAGGGGGTAGGAAGGGGTAGCCAATGGAACATAGGTGCCTGGGACCTCTGTCTCCAAATAGCAGACCGCGCGGATAAAGTACTGGATCGTGCCCTGGCCCAGCTCTGTGTGGGTCGGAGCAAACTTGGCAAAGTCAACATTAAACCATTTGCTGACATAGTTGCTTCGGGACCTGTCGCGGTAGACCAGGCCGGCAGGGTCGAGATAGTCGGACTGGTATTTGTCGGCAAAGGGCTGCGTGGCGATCTGCAGCTCCACGTCGTAGGTTTTGTGGGAAAAAAGACAGACCCCCTTCTCCGGGTAGGGTTTGAAAGACCCCGGCGACCACCCCGGTTCCTCCTTGATAAGAAATTTGCCCGCAGAGACAGCTGTTTCTGTTGGCTGCTGCGTATCCAGGTTGCTCTGGCCGTAGATCACCTTGAAATCCGATCTGGTGATCCCCACCACCTTTTTATTTTTATCCAGCAGGATGGCCCGGACGTAGAGGTTATGCTGTGATTTTTCAAAAGCCAGGCTTTTTGCGTAGATCTCAAAATCGGCCCCCTTGTTTGCCGCAGGCGATTCACCGGCAGCCACGCCGGCCAAAAGTGCTCCGAAATCTATCTTAAATTCCCGCATCTTCCCCGGCAATTCGCCCTGGGCCAGCAAGCCGGGCACCTGGTCAAAGGGCAAAGCCGATCCGCAGGGGAAGTTGATCCGGCCAACCTGCCAGACGACGCTGTCCACATCTTTCAGCTCATGCTCTATTTTGAGCAAGCGGATCGCGTCGCCCTCCGAGGAGATGAAGGCCCAATCTTCAGCGGTAAATTGCGGTAGAGGCGGTTTGCCGGGATCTTTCGCAGGCGTCGCCGGGGGTACGATGCTAAAGCCGGGGGAAAGGTTGT
>CAZQXY010000197.1:0-2076 GCA_964597455.1 uncultured Desulfovibrionaceae bacterium | reverse complement strand
AACCCAGAAGCTTCTGCCCCACCCAGGCGTTTAGGCGAAAGAGACATCTGTCTGAAACCCTGGCGGGCACCGTGAGCAGATAGGCGGATTTATCGGGCATCTTTCCGGCTATGCTGCTCCACTTGGCTCCGCCGTCATCGCTGAAGAGAATCTCCACCGTCACTTTTTGCTCGGACTTGATCTTCCAGAGCAGCGCCAGCTTGCTGCCTGCTTCCAGCTTGCTGCCCTTCTCGGGGGTGAGCACCCCTATAGCAGATGAAGGATCGGGCTCTACCGGAGCCACCACAGCGAACACCGGCGAGACATTGTATCCCAAAAGAGCCGTCCCTACCCAGGCATTTACACGAAAGAGGCAGTTGTTGGAGAGAATATCGGGCACAGTAAGCGTGTGCGAGCTCCCAGCCAGGTCTTTGGCAATTACGCCCCAGCTAGCCCCGCCGTCGGCACTGAACAGGAGCTCCACCGTCAGGATACGTTCCGAATCAATCTCCCAGCGCAGCGTAAAACTGCTGCCCACTTCCAGCTTGCTGCCTTTCTTGGGGTTGAGCACTTTTATTGCCGATGAGCTCTCCCCCTCTTTGAGCAGGGGCTTGTAGGGTAAAAGGGGTAACACAGGAGCTTTCTCTATCGGCGGCACGGTGAAAGCCAGGATATTCTGCCCCCCCAGGGAGGCGGCCAGAAGGCCCAGCCTGACCGGGGCTTCCTCCGGCGTTAAGCGGGCTGAAGAATCCTCCGGCGCGCCCGGTCCGTCCGCGATGAACAGCTGTGCCCCATCGGAGCAGTCTGTAGGCGGTATCCCTTCCTCGTTGTATTCCCTTTTCTCGTCGTCCCCCACATCTACAAGCAGTCCCGACATATCCTGTCCGGCAGCAGCCTGATCAACCCTCCGGCAGTGCTTTACGATTAGAAGAATGGCCAGGATTAAAATGACAATGAGAGCAACTAGCAAAATCCGATAAGTTTTCTTATCTAACTTTTTCATCTGGACGTTCCTCCCGCATCATGATATGTGCCGCCTTGAGCGAGCTTAAGAATTTTATTCAGGGACCCCAACCCCGTCAATGCAATAGGGACTATTCTGGCAGTTATCATCATAATGCATCTTAAAGTCAATCCGGCACCGTGCTTACCCGCCAGTATAAGCAGGTTTGGCAATTGATCACTAGAATATACTATATATTTCTTTCGCTCTCTGATAATCCTCTTTTAAACCTATGGAAAGGCCAAATTTTTTCCTATCCATTCTGGTCAGGGAAATAGCCTGGGAGAAGGGCAGAATTTTCACTTCTTTTATTTCTTCCCACCCCATGAGCCTTTTGGCTCGACCCTGTTTCAATAATTCATGCCGGGGCAATTACATCAAGCACGACTATAATTACAGCGCTAACGATCAAGCCCGCCCCAATATACCATGGGAACTTCATGTAAAGGAAGAATATTGCCAATCCAATCAGAGCTGATACCCCCTTGTAGCCCAAGGCTGCAGGGAGATTTATTTTTGTTTTTCTTAACTATCATGCGCCAAGACCATCTATTATGATGTGACGAACTTTTACTTTAAAACCGATAAGACCGACGAACTCCGCAAATTCGGCAGATCCAAAGAGCGCTGTCAGTAAGGATACCTAGTTCAAGATGAAAAGCAGAGAGATTGCCCAGGAGATCAATGTAACCATACGCAGTGGAAAAACCGTCAAGAAAACAGTGTGCGAGAAGCAGGTGGTGTTCTAGGGCAGAAGATATGAGCGCGGACCCAGGGCTGAGCGGGAAGAGCCTGTGAAGAAAGCGATGGCGCTGGTCAAAAATCCCCAGAAGTAAAGCGGGGCCATAAGTTACGGTGCAGCCAGTTACGTCAAGAATTTGAAGGTTGATCCAAAAAGCGGGGATCAGCGCTTATTTTCTTACCTGTTGCATCGCCCTGATCATTTTACGACTCATCCAGGAGCTGACTGAGCATCACTATGCGCCAGAGAAGATCGCGGCATGTTTAAATGAAATCTCTTGCTCGAATGAAGAGGGTAACCTTCACCAACCGCCAACCCCTCTAACAGGGCGGTAAGGTTTTTCATCAACTTA
>CAZQXY010000196.1:0-3871 GCA_964597455.1 uncultured Desulfovibrionaceae bacterium | reverse complement strand
ATTCTCTGCTACTAATAAAACAAAATTCATCTGAATAATCTATTTGTGAAAAAACCTCCACTTTGCATATTGAAAAACTTTGTTTATTATTTAATCTCCATTCAATAATCATCCTCAATCATCCTCAATCGTCCTCATAAATGTAGTTCCCATGCTTTTACACAACGCTGCCGATCCTGTATTTGTAGTAAATGAAGATGGCAATGGCGAAGGGGATAATAGTAAGACCGAACATAAGCTGGTAGCCCAGGTCCGCGGCGATAAAACCCCAAAACATAGAGCCAGCTGCCACCCCTACATCAACGGCCATCCAATACGTGGCGTTGGCTGCGCCCTTTCTTTCCGGGGGAGCACGGCGAACGGCAAGAATTAAGGCAGCAGAAAGGGTAAACCCGATGCAGAGACCGTACAGGAGTCCCGCTATCACCAGGTGCAAGGTTGAAGAAAGAAAAACCAGGATGACCAGAGCGATAATGGGGGGCACAGTTCCTATCCCAAAGCAGATGTCAAAACCTTTCCGCCCCATTTTGTCTACGATATAACCGGACAAAGGCCGGGCAACCATGGTGGTAAAGGCCATGGCTGTAAAGAAATATCCTGCAGTCTGCAGCCCTAAATCCAGGGTATATAGGGCTAGGAAGGAGACAACCGCAGAGTAGGGAAGCATGATCAGAAAAATAGCCAGGGAAGGCAGGAGGGCTGATTTTTCTATAAAGACCGGCCTATCCCCCGCTGGCGGTTTTTCAATTTTGGGATAACGTATAAAAAAAGTCACTATCAGGGTGCAGATAATTACCAAAGAAGAAACAATAAAGAGCAGTTGAAAAGAATACTGGCCGATCAGCCAGAGGGCAATAGGCGGAGACAACGCCATGGCAATACTGGTAAAAAGGGTGAAATACCCCAGCCCCTCCCCCATTCTCTGAGGTGGTACAATATCCAGGGCCACGTTAGTCACCGCTGTATGGCCCACTCCCCAGCCCAACCCCTGGATAAACCGGAACAGGATCAACCACAACACGGGAATCATGCGGATATAAACCAGGGAAGGCAGGAGGAACAATAAAAGGCCGGTAATTAGGACCAACCTGCGGCCGTATTTATCAATGCACCACCCGGTGACCGGCCTGGCAATAATCGCCGCAAGGGTCAGGGAGGTCAAAGCCAGTCCGGCGATCTTTGTTGTTCCCCCAAACTGCTCGATATAAATGGGCAATGTGGGATTCATGCCGTAGAAAACCATGTAAAGGGTTAAGTTTGCCATACAGATTATAGCAAAATTCAAAGTAAACAAAGGAGCTGCTTGCCGCTCGATGACAGTTGAAGCTTTTATTTCCATATCTCTTTCTCCTTTAAAATATATTATAAAAAACGGGAGACCGCATGCATTATTCAACGCATCTTATTTTAACTTCCACTAATATGGCAGGCTGTGTGAAAACGAAGTATTCGCTCAACCAAGATCATCATTTAGCATCATTGAATAGCACTGCTAACGACAATATCAAAAAAAGGAGGGTACAAAGGGAATCTACCCCTGCAATATCCCGATTATTTCCTTAGTTCCTACGATATTTATTGCTCGTTTCATGTTATATACTAAAAAGTGCATAAGAGACTCTGTCCTTACGCTTTCCGTTCCTCTAGTCAGAAAATATGAAAACCCAAGTGCTCGTTTTATCGTACCAAATGGGTGTTCTACAAGCTGCTTGCGGTCTTTATACATATTGATATATTCACTGGTGCGCCTATCGACTTCATCCGCATATCTTTGGTATGGCCTGTCCTGTATCGTTCGGCCTTTTTTACTATCACTGCACTTACTTCTTACACTGCACTCAGAACATGCCGCAAAGTTTTGATATCTTTTATGCCCTGAGTATTTGGCATTTTCTTTTCTAGGCTTGTATGCTTTTAATAAATGCCCCTGGGGACAGATGTAGCCATCATTAACTTCATCGTATCTAAACTGCGCCTTGCCATATTCATTTGTGGCAGCGGTATGCGCATGGTCAGCCTTTGATACAATAGGAATGATTCCGTCATCCTTGCATTTAGCAAATTCAGAGGCTGAATAGTATCCTTTATCAGCCAAAGCAGTTATTGTATCAACGCCCATTTCTTCTTTCGCTTGTAGTGCGATATTATGAAATTGCTCTTTATCCACCGGGTCACTTGTTACATCAACAGCTACTACAAGATGATTTTTGTCATCAACAGCAATTTGAACATTATGGCATATATCAACGCCATTATTTGTTCTCATCATCCTGGAATCTGGATCGGTTGTGTATATGGAACCGTTTTCTTTTACCTGTTCTTTTAATGCTTCAAGCTCCGTTAATCGCTTATTGATACTTTCTATTTTTGATTCAATTTCTGCCCGGTTCAGATTTGTTCCAACATTATTTCTTTCTTCATCATCACTGCTGTCCTATTGTAGTGTTCAATCTTTTTTTGAATCTTTTTTTCACTGTGATATGCCAGCCGGCTATTATTTGCCCTGAACTTGCTGCCGTCAACTGCTACCATTTCTTTTCCTACCAGGCCCAGTTCATCGCATATTAAACTAAACTTTTTGGAAGCTGCCTTTATCTGTTTTTTGTTATTCTTTCTGAAATCAGCTATCGTTTTGAAATCAGGTTTTAGTTCATTTATTAGCCATAATACCTCAATGTTTCGGTAGCATTCACGCTCTATCTTGCGAGATGAGCGTATTCCATTAAAGTAGCTATATGCATAGAGTACACACAGCCTCAAACACTTTCTACACTTAGACACTTTCTTTCTACACTCTTTTTCATTATACTACACGGAGGATATATTTACCAAGCACAAACGACAAGAATATTACAAGAAAAGGTACAATAGAATATAATCTAAAGAAACTTGTTAATTAGCGGCTGTAATCAGCTGTTAATAATAATCTCCCTGGCATGAATGTTTTATTAATAACAAGGCTACGCTTCGTAAGGGTTATATTGCTAGTCCAATTGTAAAAATACTTCAATATCATATAATAATATTAAAGAATTCTTTCGATAGATGAGAGGAGAGCGCCTTTGAAGATTATTGTGGATGCGGATGACTGCCCCAAAATGGTTTTGCAGATCTGTCTGGAAAACGGGCAGCAATATGGCCTGCCCGTCTGGACAGTGGCCAGTTTTAACCACAACATCGAGTCGGAACATCATGTTATCGTGGGCAATGCATCCCAGGAAGCAGACATGAAGATATTAAATCTGGTGCAAAAAAGTGATATTGTTGTCACCCAGGACTGGGGTCTTGCCGCCATGGTTTTGGGAAAGCGGGCAAAATGTTTAAGCCCTGACGGGATGGAGTTTCAGCCGGACAATATTGATTTTTTGCTGGAAGAACGGGAACTAAAAGCCAAATACCGGCGCAGTGGGGGAAGAACCAGGGGACCGAAAAAGCGGACAGAAAAAAACGACCGCCGTTTTGAAGCGGGGCTGAAAAGGATTATTAGAAGAGTTATCGAAGAAAAGAATAATTATTAATTGCAACTGTAAACTCTCTAACCTGATGATTCTATTTTCATTGCATCAAGCAAGCTGTTCAGTTTATCAATAGAACTTCTATCTTTGTGTAATATCTCACCCGCTAAATCCCTGGATTTATTATCAAGATTACCCCTCAATATTTTTTCGGCATATTTACTCCCTTGGTTTCACCTTCCAGCGCTTTTTTAATAATTTCATCAGCATCTGCCTTTAAACCCAAGTCCATGCTGACTTTCATATCAGCCATCGCACCCTTCATCCCAAGGTTTTCATGAGGCCGTCCACCTATATCCTGTCCCAGGCTTGATATTATTGTTGCTCATAATTCATCACCAGCACTTCTTCAATTG
>CAZQXY010000195.1:0-3887 GCA_964597455.1 uncultured Desulfovibrionaceae bacterium | reverse complement strand
AAGACCCATTCGCTTTGCTCAGGGTGACAGTTTTCACACAGTCTGCTGTCCCCCTGCTTCGCGGTGCAACAGATCATCTCTTAGACTGAGCAGTTACATTTATTTTTTATAAAAGACCGGGGGCATACACCGTTTATGCTCACTGCCTTGCTGCCTTTCCGCAATCTTTTTTTGAACAGCGGGATCTATCGAACCTCCTCTTAAATAGCGATCGAGCTCGCTGTAAGAAAAACCAATCTCACCTTCATCCGTCTGGCCTTCCCATAACCCGCCTGAGGGTTCTTTATCAGTTATGACACGAGGAATCTCCAGGTAAGCAGAAAGCTCCATCACTTCTTCTTTTAAAAGGTCGCCGATAGGCTCCAGATCTACCCCTGCATCACCGTACTTTGTAAAATAGCCGATCACAATCTCGCTTTTATTGCCTGTCCCGATAACGCGATAGCCATTTTTGGCGGCATGGTAATAAAGGGCTGTCATGCGCAGGCGAGGCTTAATATTTGCCGCAGCCAGACTCTTTCCCACTTCCTCCGGCTTTTCCCCAAGCGACAGGAGCATCTGGTCAAATACCCCGTCCAGCGAAACAATCATATTGGGGATTTCAAATTCTCTGGCCAGCAGTAAAGCATGTTCAGTTTCAATATCGAGACTGTGGCATGGCATAATCAACCCCAGGCACCGGTTATCAAAGGCCTTTTTACAGAACACGGCTACCAGTGCAGAATCGATGCCCCCGCTTAGCCCAAATATGGCGCCTTTACCTCCCGACGAAAAAACCTCTTTCTGCAGCCAGCCGATTATATCCCGGCATAATTCTGCTGGATTCATTAGTGTCAGCTCCCTCCTGTTTTTTTTTAGCTTTTCATGTAAATGATTTTTGCTCATCACCTGCAAAATACGGCTTAACCGTCCAAATCCCGCTTTTCTCGAGGGAAGTTATAAACCTCTCGTATAAAAATGGATAACGTGAGGCGATAAAATCCACTACTTCTCCCATTTCCCCACGCTTTGTTTTACCGGCAACAGGACAGGGGTTTTCAATAGACGGCAAGTTTTCTTTTTTGACAAGGGAAGCTATTGCCTTCTCCCTTAGGCAAATCAGCGGCCTTACCAGGTAAAGATCGCGCCGGTCAAGATAAGTATGCGGTTTAAATGTACTGATCCTTCCGGAAAAGAATAAATTTAAGAAAAAGGTTTGCAAGGCATCATCCAGATGGTGACCCAGGGCAACACGGTTGCACCCAAGGCTTTGGGCCGCTTTATGCAGAGCCCCCCGCCTAAGTTTGGCGCACAAAGAACAGGGATTTTTCTCCTTCCGCACTTCGAATACAATTCTCGAAATATGTGTTTTTTCCACGAAAAGGGGTATCTGCAGGCGTAAGCACAGATCCTGCAGGGGAGAAATATCCATCTCCCAACCCAGATCGACAAAAACCGCCTGCATGGAAAACGGAAAGGGAGCATGCAGCTGCACGAGTGACATGATGTATAGAAGGGCACTGCTGTCTTTACCGCCGGAAACACCGAGGGCAAGCACATCCCCTTCCTTAACCATACCGTATTTGATGATCGTCCTTTTTACCGTATTTATTAACCATTTGCCGTATTTACGATCCAATGCCCCTGAGCCTTCTTTTTTGCCTCTTCTTTTTTGCCCCTGAGGTAATGATACCATAATTTGCCCCAAAAAAACATGCTTTTATGAACGCATTTGAGCATATCTTAACCTGGATACTTTCGATTATTTCTATTAATCAGACCCCATCTATAGGAAAATAGAAATGGGGTCTTTGATTTATCCATCTATTCCGATCCAAACCCCTGATGAATATTTCGCTTAATAACAAATTTATTTCGCATTGTTTATTGACATCTCCACCCCTAACTGCTACAATAAAAATCAATAAAGACCCTTTAAACCGGTCCGGAGAGGCTGGAAAGGAGTTAACAGTTTACTGTACCTATAGGTGGCTTTTAACCTCCTGGCCGTATCCGGCTGTGGAGGTTTTTTGATTGGAGGTAAATATAGATGCAGGGCAGGCTCGTTTTGGAGGATGGCACTACATTCCCGGGCATCTCCCGGGGAGCAGAGGGGGAAGCCTGGGGCGAAGTTGTCTTTAACACAAGCATGACCGGTTACCAGGAAATTTTAACCGACCCGTCTTATTGCGGCCAAATACTGGCCATGACCTTTCCGCTCATTGGCAATTATGGAATAAATCCTGAAGATTTCGAATCCAGATGCCCCTTTTTAAGGGGCTTTATTGCGCGTGAATTCTGCCTGGCACCGAGCAACTGGCGTTCCATTATGGGCGTCACAGATTATCTTAAGGAAAACAACATTGTAGCCCTGGATAATATCGATACCAGGGCTTTAACAAGACATATCCGGAAAAAAGGAAGCATGAGGGGAGTTATCACTTCTGGGGATACACCCCGCGAGGTCTTGCTGGAAAAGTTCCAAAAGGCCCCACATATCTCGGAAATTGACTATATTGCAGAGGTTACAACACCAGAAATTTATACCCTGGAAAACAGCGGGCCGCACATTGTCATTTTGGATCTGGGCCTCAGGCTCTCCATCGCGCGCACGCTGCATAACATGGGTTGCAATATTACCGTGGTGCCCGCTTCCTTAAATGCTCAGGAGATCATGAAGCTCAAACCGGACGGACTGGTATTATCCAGCGGCCCGGGAGACCCTCAAATGGCAAAAAATGCAATTAATACGGTACAGGAACTCGCCGGAAAACTCCCTCTTCTAGGAATCGGTCTGGGACACCAGGTTATCGCCCTGGCCCTGGGGGGGAAAACTTACAAACTTAAATTCGGCCACCGGGGAGCCAACCACCCGGTAAAAGACCTCTTCAGGGATAAGGTCTATATCACATCACAAAATCATGGTTTTGCCGTTGATGAGAAAAGCCTCCCGGCGGGACTTTCCGTTACCCGGAGAAATCTCAACGACGGGACAGTAGAAGGACTCATGCATGAAAATTTACGTATAATTACTATGCAGTACCATCCGGAAGCATATCCCGGTTCACCGGAAATATTTCCCGCTCCAACGGATTCAAATCACTCTTTCGACCGCTTCCTAAAGCTATTGGAATCAGTATAACAACAGCAATAATTCTGGAGGTGCATTGAAATATGCCGAAAGATACCGCCATTAAAAAAGTCATGGTAATCGGCTCCGGGCCCATTGTAATCGGGCAGGCCGCCGAATTTGATTACGCGGGTTCCCAGGCCTGCCGCGCCCTGAAAGAAGAAGGCGTGGAAGTAGTGCTGGTGAACAGCAACCCCGCCACTATTATGACCGATACGCATATGGCCGATCGTGTTTATCTGGAACCGTTAACATCTGAATTCGTAACCCGTATACTGGAAAGGGAAAAGCCGGACGGGCTTTTGCCCACACTCGGAGGGCAGATCGGATTAAACCTGGCCGAGGAGATAGCCCGTCAGGGTACTCTGGATCGCCTCGGCGTGAGGCTCCTGGGCACACCTCTGGATACGATAGAAAAAGCGGAGGACCGGGAGAAATTTAAGCAGATGCTGGAGGAAATCGGGGAGCCCGTCCCCCCCAGCGGGATCGTCTCCGGCATTGAGGACGCTCTGCCGCTCGCCGAAGAGATCGGCTATCCCGTCATCGTCAGACCGGCATATACCATGGGGGGGACTGGAGGGGGCATGGCCAAAGACGAGCAGGAACTTCGGGATGTCTCCCGCCGCGGATTAAAATACAGCCCCATCAGCCAGCTCCTGATCGAAAAAAGCGTTACCGGATGGAAAGAAATCGAATTTGAGGTCATGCGGGATAGTGCAGACAGCTGTATCACCATCTGCAGCATGGAAAATATTGATCCCATGGGAGTTCACACCGG
>CAZQXY010000194.1:0-3932 GCA_964597455.1 uncultured Desulfovibrionaceae bacterium | reverse complement strand
TTTTTTCTTTATTTTAGGTAATATTGTCCTTTTATCTTCATATAAATATAACGTTAAAACATTTTTAGTTATAACATGCCTGAAACCAAAAGGAGGGGAGAAATTGTGAAGTTCGACCTTTTTCAGGATATTATTGAGCGAACGGGAGGGGATATTTATTTAGGAGTTGTAGGCCCTGTAAGGACGGGTAAATCAACCTTTATTAAAAAATTTATGGAAATACTCGTTCTCCCCAATATTGATAACCCTCATGTGCTGGAAAGGACAAAGGATGAGTTGCCGCAGGGCAGTGCCGGAAGGACAATTATGACTACAGAGCCGAAGTTTATTCCCGATGATGCGATAGAAATAAATGTGGCTGAAAATATTTCTATGCGCGTTAAACTGGTAGATTGTGTGGGTTATTCGGTCGAAGGGGCATTGGGTTATGATGACCAGGGGAACCAAAGAATGGTATCCACTCCCTGGTTTACTGATCCTATTCCTTTTGAAGAAGCTGCGGAGATCGGAACGCGCAAGGTGATTCAGGATCACTCCACCATCGGGATTGTCGTTACTACAGATGGCACAATTACGGATATACCTCGCGAAAGCTATTTAGAGGCAGAAAAAAGGGTGATTGGGGAACTAAAGGAGATCGGGAAACCTTTTGTTGTCGTCCTTAATTCAGTAAATCCTTTTTCGCAGCATACACTACAGCTTAAAGACGAGCTAGAGAAGGAATATGAGGTGTCGGTAGTCTCCTTAAATTGTCTGGAGTTGAAGGAAAACGATATCAACTTGCTATTTAAAGAAGTGCTCTACGAATTCCCTGTTCAGGAGATCAGCATCAATTTACCCTCATGGGTAGAGGTGCTGGAACCTTCCCACTGGGCTGTAGCAGAATATACAAAAGCTATACAAGAACATATCCTCAGTGCGGAGCGCCTGCGAGATGTCGAGAATTCTATAGCGGAAATGAAGAAGAACGATCTTGTAGAAGATGTGATCATCAGGAATATTGAGCTGGGTACCGGTTGTGCATTTATCGAAATTACGGCGCCGCAAAGTCTGTATGATAAAATTTTATCGGACATTTGTGGGGTTGAAATCGAAGACGAAGCAGATCTTCTAAAAGTATTAAAGGAATTTTCCCATGCCAATAAAGAATATTCCAAACTGGCACTTGCACTTGAAGAAGTAAAAGAAAAAGGTTATGGTATCGTGCCGCCCTTCCTGGAGGAGATTATCCTTGAAGAACCGGAAATTATCCGGCAGGGGAGCCGTTTTGGGGTTCGGCTTCAGGCAAGTGCTCCCTCGTTACACATGGTCCGCGTGGATATTAAATCAGAATTTACGCCAATTGTAGGCACTGAAAAACAAAGCGAAGAGCTGGTTAATTATTTGATGGAAGAGTTCGCCGAAAACCCCGAAAAACTTTGGGAATCAAATCTCTTTGGAAAATCGCTTTATGAACTGGTCAAAGACGGTATTTCCGGTAAATTGAACAATATGCCGTTGAATGCCCAGCAAAAACTCCAGCAAACCCTTGAAAAAGTAATCAATGAGGGTACGGGAGGTTTAATAGTGATCATTTTATAAAGCCGGGCCAATCCCTTTGGACAACTATTTGCAAATATATGCAAAAAGGAGAAGAAGCATTTCTTAAAAAGGAGTGCTTCTTTATCCCTCACCTTTTCCCTCAGCAGTCAACTTTTACCGCCCGCGGGTAACTTCCCAGTACTTTTAAAAATACCGCCTGTTTTTCTGTTTCCAGCATAGCCCGGGCCACTAGATTATCCTTCCGGTGCCCTGCAAAATCCAGGAAAAAGATATATTTTCCTAACTCACCCTTGATGGGACGGGATTCGATCTTTGTCAGGTTAAGATTGTAACGGGCAAAAATGCCCAGTATCGCATAAAGGGTTCCCGGTTTATCGTGCAGCCCGACCAGTAAAGAAGTTTTATCTTTTCCTGTAGGGGGCGCATCATCCAGGGCAAGGAGAAGAAAACGGGTGATATTGGATGTTTCATCCTGGATGTTGCCCTGGAGTATTTCAAGGCCGTACAGCTCCGCTGCACGTAAAGAAGCTATCGCAGCTTTGCCGTCATCCTGCGCCGCCATGGCAGCAGCCTCGGCTGTGCTTGAAAGATTGATCCGCGGCCTTCCGGGATAATTTTTGTCCAGGTATAAGCGGCACTGGGCCAGGGCTTGCGGATGGGAACAGATTTCCCGAATCCGGGCAGGTTTTTGACCCGGACGGGCCAGGAGAAATTGCCTGACCCGGATAAGCAGCTCGCCTTTTATTTTTACGTGAGAATTGGAAAGAAGATCATGGGTGAGATTTACAGACCCTTCCAAAGAATTTTCAACAGGAACTATTCCATGATCTATCTCTTTATGGATCACCGCCTGGAACACCTTATCCAGAGTGGGGAAAGGCCTGAGCGAAAAATCCTTACCTTTAGCATATTTCATTGAAACTTCCTCTGTAAATGTTCCCGGAGGCCCCAGATAACCCAGCACCTCATTCATCTAGTCATCATCTCCCGAGGTATGTTTTTTGAGATACTATTTTAAGTATATCAGGTGTTATATCGATTCAACCGGTTAGATTGCTTTGACGAAATCTTTTTCTGAGGCATTTTCCGAGGCATTTTCCAATTTAAAGGTGCGCCCGGAAACCGCGGCAAATTTTACTATATTATTCATCAATGATTGAAATTCTGAGGGAGTTAAAGATTGGCTCCCATCGCAGTAAGCGTCTTCCGGATGCGAATGAACTTCAATTAAGAGACCATCGGCTCCGGAGGCGATTGCCGCCCTGGAAAGTGCCGGTACAAGCCTGCTGTCCCCGCTGCTGTGACTGGGATCCACAATTACAGGCAGATGGCTCAAGTTTTTCACCAGTGGAACCGCGCTGATATCCAAAGTGTTGCGGGTGTATGTTTCAAATGTACGTATCCCTCTTTCACAAAGGATCACATTAAAATTACCTTCCGACAGGATGTATTCCGCAGACATAAGCCATTCCTCGATAGTAGCCGAAAGGCCTCTTTTTAGTAGTACCGGCTTCTGCTGTTTCCCCAGCTTGCGCAACAGGGCATAATTTTGCATATTGCGGGCACCTACCTGCAATATATCGGCGTAATCGGCAACCAGCTCCACGTCCTGGGGGCTGATTACCTCGGTCACAATCTTTAACCCGGTTCTTTTTCTAGCTTCCGCCAGGATTTTTAACCCCTCCTCTTCCAACCCCTGGAAGCTGTAGGGGGATGTCCTGGGCTTGAATGCCCCGCCGCGCAGGACCTGTGCACCTGCGCGGGCAACCTGCTCAGCAATCGTAAACAGTATTTTTTTACTTTCTACGGCACAGGGTCCGGCCATTACGATTACTTCTTTGCCGCCTATGCTTACCCCATCCTGGAGGTCCAGCACGCTTTTTTCTTTTTTAATTTCCCTGCTGACCAGTTTGTAGGGAACTGTAATATGTAAAACCTTTTCAACCCCCGGAAACAGAGCAGGGTCCTGCATGCCCTCCAACCCATTGCCGCCTGTTACGCTGATAATGAACCCTTCGCTGCTTCGGATAGTCACAGAACAGCAGCCCATTTGCTCCAGCTGCTTTTCAACTCCGCTTACTGCCTCTTTATCCGCTGCGCGTTTCATAATGAAGATCAAGATGATCACTCCTTGTGAATTTTTAGGTAAAAAATAAAAGTTTACACAATCGCAGGGGCGAAAGTGTAAACTTATAAAAAAAACCTTCTGCCTGAGGGACAGAAAGTTGTTTCCGCGGTACCACCCTGGTTGGCCTAAATAAGCCCACTCAGTCAGGAGCAGGATCCTGTTCCGGGAATCCGATTCCTGTTTCGCTTTTAACGGTTGAAAAAACCGGCACAGCCTACTTACCCGCTAACCTTCTGCAAGATGGGTTTCAGCCTGCAGCTCC
>CAZQXY010000193.1:0-3940 GCA_964597455.1 uncultured Desulfovibrionaceae bacterium | reverse complement strand
AAAGGTGGCCAACAAAATTCCGACACTCATTTTATTATGTATTTTTAAAAATGGCCTGGAAGCACTTGACAGAGAGATAAAGCTGCATTATAATATAACCAATCTGGTTAGGTATTAAAATGGTTTGGTATGTTTGGTATAAAAATGATTCGGCATTAAAAATGGATCTGGATTTAAGTAAGTATAGAAATTTAGCAGAGAGGGAGGGAGGCGCTGTGCAAGTACCGAAATGTCCCGGTCAGGATAGAAGATATTGGAAACCCGAGGATATTTTCGAAGATGAGTGTCCGAACTGTGGAAATATCCTGGAATTCTGGAAAACTGATATCCGTGTCCGCTGTGAAAAGTGCCGGAGGCTGGTGAGCAATCCCCGTTTTGACATGGGGTGTGCGGAATGGTGTGTGTATGCCGAGGATTGTCTGGGTGATATTGCCAAAGGGTATGGGAAGCCGGATTCTTTTTTAGAAAAAATCCAGGCGGCAACTGAACAAGCCCTGGAGGCAGAGGCCATGGGGGGAACGGCCATGGGAGCAGAAGTCCAGGCAAGGCTGCAGAGGGTGCTGTCGGTTGCGAAAAAACTTTCTGCTGAAAGAGGTGTCCAGCTTTTAGTGCTTGCAGTTGCGGCTTGTTTTCAAATTATAAAGGAATCCATGGACAAAAGAGCTGCAGATAAAATAATCGCTGAACTTCCAGGTAAGGCCGGGCTGCCCCGCCTTGTTGTGGAAGAGGCCGTGCAGGTGCTTGCCGAATTGGAAAGTGGAAAGCTGAGAAGCCTTCCTGCCCGTATGCTACATAAGGCCTTGAAGCTTGGCGCCAGGCATGATGGCTCCCTAGGCAAAAAGGCTCAGGAAAACTGAGGTGCCCGGTATGCGACAGGGGGGACGGTTCTCACTGTCGCATAACACGGGGCGTTTATAAATGTGTGTATAAAGGACTGTTAGCTGCATCAAAATCATTGTATAAAATTGTATGAGATTGTATAAAAGGGAGGAGAAGTGAAAAATGGTCAGTAAGATCACGCGGGAGATCATTCATATTGATGAGGAAAAATGCGATGGGTGCGGTTTATGTGTGCCGGCATGTGCTGAGGGGGCGCTGCAGATCATTGATGGTAAAGCAAGGTTGGTCGGCGAACACCTTTGTGACGGGTTAGGGGCCTGTCTCGGTGACTGCCCCCAGGGGGCGATCACCATTGAAGTGCGGGAAGCAGAGGCTTTTGATACCCAGGCAGTAGAGGAGCACCTCCGTTCCATTCAAGGTACAGCTCAAGGTGCAGCACATGGTGCAGCCCAAGAAGCGGCGGCAGTAAATGAATGCGCGGATACGGTATCCTGCACCGCTTGCAGTGAAATTGTCCTGGAAAGGGGGGTGGATAGCGGTGCGGCAGAGGCGGCAGAGGCAGGGACGGAGGCGGTTGCTCCACTTGCTTCCGAGCTCACCCATTGGCCTGTACAGCTTCGGCTGGTTCCGCCCGGGGCGAAATTTTTGCAAAAACCCCACCTGCTGGTAGCTGCGGATTGTGTGCCCTTTGCTTTTGCGGATTTTCACCGCCGTTTTTTAAAGGGGAAAGCGCTGTTAATCGGCTGTCCCAAGTTTGATGATGCTGCTTTCTACTTTCAAAAGCTGGTGGAAATTTTCCAGCAGAATACTCCGGAAAAGATCACTATTGTAATGATGGAGGTTGCCTGCTGTTCGGGTTTGAGTCAGCTGGTGGCAAGGGCTTGCACCCAGGCTGGTGTCGAGGTCCCTCAGGAAAAGTTTATAATCAGCATTGACGGGAAAATCAAATCTCATACTCAAGCATAAGTATATACCCGGCTGTTTTTGTATTCCCCGTTTTTCCTTTATTATCGCCGACACAACCACGAATTGTAGGCCTGTAAATCGTTTCGGATCTGTTTGATTACAAAGGCCAGGATTGTGGCATCGTCAACCATCCCAAATAGAGGGATAAAATCGGGCATAAAATCCAGCGGGTTAAGGAAATACAACAGGGCGGCTATAACCAGCAGCAGCGATTTGGGGGGTATTTTTCTATAGCAGCCACTCTTCCAATCGCGTAACAGGTTAAAAAAGAGGCGCAGATCCGCCCATATCGCTGCGAGAGGGCCGCTTTTGCTGTTTGCTTTTCGGACTGCATCATGAAGCAATTTCTCTGCTTTTGCATGATCGTTAATATATGCCCCTGCTTTGCTTTTGTACCCGCGAAGTATTATACCTGCTTTCATTAATTATTTGCCCCCATGGATAATAATAAAATCTGAAGACGTTTTAATATCTGCAAACGACCTTACTAATCATGATTTTACTATAACGCTAAACGTTATTAACGTCAATCGTTGCTAGAGAAATAATAATCCTCAGGAGGAACGCGGGGGGAGGGGCACGGGGATAGCAGACTGTGTGAAAACTATTTTCGGAAATTTTCAACCCCCACGAGACTCTTACTTTTAGTGCGAAAACGGAGTGCTAAAAGGGGATAAACCTGATATATCGCGCCAATGGGTGCCAATGGAAGCCAATGGGTAACAATAGGTGACACCGCAATTTATCCTCCGGGCATATTTCACTGCTGATCATATAACAACTTGTTAGAGCTGCCGGGTTTTGTCTTATTTTGTCAGAATATTCATTTCATTCGCCGGCAAATACTAACACATTATTGAACTTTTTCCAGATATAATATCATAAGAATAGCCTAACAAATTATATAGCCGGATCGGAAGGTGGACAGTCATACCAGTATGTTAAGTCACAGCAGTATGATGGAAAGTAAAAGCGTTCCAGGTGTAACGAACACACCATCGGATAATGGGCAAATAAATGACAGGTTGGAGATCTTTACCCTGGGCCATTTTCTTGTGAAGCGCGGGAAACAGCTGTTTACCGAAGATGCCGGGCGTTCCCGCCGACTTTGGAATGTTTTTAAGTATTTGTTTACCTGCCGCAGCAGGGCAAACCACCCGGAATCGCTGATAGACGCTCTTTACCATGAGGAAGAACTCAAAGACCCTGATCGCACATTGCGCAATCTTGTTTACCGACTCCGGCGGCTTCTGGCAAACGGGCTGTCTCCCGGAGTTGACCCCCAGTATATTGTCTTATCCCAGGGATTGTATTCTTTTAACCTGTCTTCAAATTACTGGCTGGATGCGGAAGAATTTGCGAATTTATGCTGCCGGGCAGGAAAGATAGCACAAAAAGATCCACATGAGGCTATTAACCTTTACCAGAAGGCGCTTTCCCTCTATCAGGGGGATTATCTCCCGGAAAACCTTTATGACGACTGGGTTATTACTATGCGAGACTATTACCACAGGATTTACCTGGAAAGTGTCGATGAGTTGATTCTGCTCCTAAAAAAAGCCGGCAGGTATTCCGAACTCAGAGATATCTGTGAAAAGGCCTTTTTAATTGAACCGTTCCAGGAAGGGCTGCATATCCACTTTATTGCATCGCTACTCGAAGAGGGGAAAACCGGCCTAGCTAAAACGCATTATAATTATGCCAGCTCTCTGTTATACCGGGAAGCCGGTTTGAAGCCTTCTGCAGAGATGCGCGGGCTGTACAGAAGGATAACGAGCGAAGGGGAGAGGGAACCGCATGGGAAGATCCGGCTGCTCCCGGACGAGTGGGTAAGCCCGCTGCAGGAAACGATGCAAGGAACGCTGCAGGAAACGATGCGGGAAACGGTGCAGGAAACGATGCAAGAAACAGGCGGGCCTTTTTTCTTTGATCCACAAACCTTTATCAAGCTCTCTAGAATGGAAGAGTTGAGGGCTGAAAGAAGCGAACAGACGGCATTTTTGGGGTGCCTGACGCTTACCAGTGCCGATTATCCCTGGCCTGATTCAAATAAAATGGAAAAAGCGGCGGAACTGCTCGGCGATGTCCTGCGAAAAAACCTGCGCAAGGGAGATATAGTTTGCCGCTGGGACAA
>CAZQXY010000192.1:0-3968 GCA_964597455.1 uncultured Desulfovibrionaceae bacterium | reverse complement strand
TCACTCTCGTGGTCTATTGAGCAATGACCTTTCTCAACTTTCTTCTAAAAGAGTTGAGATTAATTCAAGCACTACAAATTATAATATTAATATTAACATTAATAGCTCCGGTCCCTCCGGAGGGAGGCAATCAACCAACATGGGAGTATTAACAGAATACATCGAGGCGGCAATGCGGAAAACTGTTTTAGAACAACTCGGTGATGGATCTTGGTACGCAAACATACCACCTTGTCCAGGGGTTTGGGCAAATGAAAAAACGCCGGAAGAGTGCATGGGCACCCTTAGAGAAGCACTTGAGGAATGGCTACTTCTTAAATTGCTCGACAATGACCCATTAGAAGAAATAGATGGAAAAGCGTTAAAGGTGGTGGAAGAATCTTGGAGCCAGTAAGCAGGAGAGAGCTTATAAAACGCCTGCGAAAACTTGGCTTCCAAGATCCTGTTAGTGCCAGTAAGCATAGTTACATGCGCAGGGACAAGCTTAAGCTCCGTATTCCGAACCCGCATTCTGGTAAAGTAGATATTGGCTCCCCTCTTCTGGAACGGATATTAAATGAAGCGAAGCAGGGGTATCAAAAGAAGAGTGGGAATCTACAAAAGATTAATACCGCTGTTTATAGTTAGATGGACAATACATTTTTGCAGGGGTCTTCCATGTACCTACTCATAGGTCGGCGTCAAACAGGCGTTGGTGCGGCATCGAAAAGTGTTGTCAAAAGCTCTTCTTGAAGGCGGGGACTATGGACGCATGAACGCTATGAATATAATTTTTTTTGCTAACACATACAAACGTATGTTTCTATATCGGGGGTGTCTTATGTGAAAAACATGAAATAAGCCGTCGTTTATGCCCGCTATTCCAGCGATAATCAGCGCGAAGAATCTATCGATGCCCAGCTTGCAGCTATTGAAGAGTATGCTATGCGCAAAGATATTACCATCTTAAAAACCTACAAAGACGAAGCTCTTTCCGGCACTACGGATAAGCGTCCTTCTTTCCAGCGAATGATCAAAGACGCGGCCCCTGGTGGCTTTGATCTGGTGCTGGTGCATAAAGGAAACCGCTTCGCCCGTAATCGCATGGAAAGTGCTTTGTACAAGCATGCCCTTAAGCAACATGGGGTAAAGGTCATAGCTGTGTCTGAAGACTTCGGCCAGGGGCATCATGCCGTGCTTATGGAGAGCGTTTTGGAAGGCTTAGCAGAATTCTACAGCCTGGAGTTAGCTACCGAAACAATGAAAGGGCTTATGGTAAACGCCCAGAAGTGTAAATACAATGGCGTCAGGGTCCTCTACGGTTATAGGGTAAATGGTGATAAATTTTACGAAACGGAACCGGCAGAAGCTGTTGTTGTTTAAGACATCTTTGAAAAAATCGCTTCAGGTTGGTCCTATATTGAGATTCTCCGTTACCTTAATGAAAAAGGCATTAGAAATCGCCAGGGGAATTTTTTCGGTAAATACAGTCTTCACGACATGCTCAGAAACGAACGCTATACCGGAACCTATATTTTTAATCAAACTCCCAGGAAGCATCCCGTAACAGGAAAAAGGACAAGCCGTTACAAAAACAATGACCAGGAAATACTGAAAATTCCCGGCGGCATACCTCAGATCGTCCCCAGGGAACAGTGGGAAAAGGTCCAGAAGCTGCTGGATAACCGCAAACAAAACCCCACTACTGCCAGGAAACGTAAATTTTTGCTTACAGGCTTTATAAAGTGTGGACAATGCGGATCCGCTTATGTAGGCACAACATCCCGAACAAAATATTCGGTAAAAGGTTATTACTCCTGCACTCAGCGGAAAAATAAACTGGCTTGCAGCAATAAAAACATTCCCCAAGAGGCCACAGAACTGGCCATAGTTAATGACATCATAGATGCGATGCGCTCAGGAGTATCTCTATTCCAGCGCTCGCGGCGGCAATAAACGAATACTACGCCTTGGAGAACGATGAGCATATGGAAAGGAAAAAGCATGTTGAAAAAGAACTAGCTGAGGTGAACAAAAAAATAAATAACCTTCTTAACGTTGTCGAAGAAGGCGGAGCAAATGAAAATCATCAAAGCCAGGTTGAAAGATAATGTCAACAGAAAAGTTGAGCTGGTTTCCCGTCTAAGGGAACTAAGCTTGCCGGTATTCAAGGTAACTGGGGAGTTAGTAAGAAGTATTCTTGAGAGTCTTGACCCTGAGGGCAAAACCGAAGAGGAACAACGTGCGATATTTTCTAAGCTTGGGCTGCAAGTAGAGGTCTATCCCGATCGGGTTGAGAACCTGCTGGGAAAAAAAATATTAGTGCGCATGAATGATGTGTCGCTTCCCCGACACCACCATTATCCGAACTCTTGGAAATTCTAAGAGAAAAGACCTGTATTTTATGCAGGTCTGTTTTTTTTCTTTTTACTTTTTTATGATAACACGGTTGTGGTAGAGTCCCATATTCAATTAACCCAGTCGGCAGCTTTATAAATTTCTCAAAAACATTCTCTTTAGTGTATGTTTTGGAGCATTTTATGTACACATTTTTGTCCCAAAGCCAAACAAGAAAGCCATTGTGCAATGTTTCCAGAAGAGCTACCAACGCGAATAATTAAGATGTTTTCCTTTGCAGGAGACTAAACCAAAAAGAACGATTACTGCCTTAAATATCTCAAGTGGATCAATATTTTCCCAGCACTCTTGGGCAAATGGATCACTTTTTTCCTGCTTTCAGAAAAGATTTCTTATTGCCTTAAACTCGTGAAAGAACTATAATTATAGAACATAGGTTCGTAGGGGTGTGGGGCTAATGAGAAAAATTATTTTGCTTGCAGATATGGAATCTTTCTATGCCAGCGTGGAAGTTGCTAAAAATCCTTCTTTATGCGGTAAACCTGTTGCTGTATGCGGTGATCCGAAACTGCGGCATGGAATTGTCCTTGCTGCCACCAAAGAAGCAAAGGCTCATGGTATTAAAACAGGTATGGCTGCATGGGAATGTACAAAATTATGTCCCGGGATAATTTTTGTCAGGCCACATATGAAGGACTATATTGATACGTCTTTGAAAATCACGGAAGTATTTACTGGTTTCAGTGATCGGGTAGCTCCCTTCTCTATCGATGAGCAGTTCCTGGATATGACCGGATGTGAAAAGTTGTTTGGGGCTCCCGAAGATATGGCTAAACTTATAATCAAGAAAGTTTGGGAAAAAGTAAATATCAGGTGTAGAGTTGGTATCGGAGAAAATCCTTTGCAAGCCAAAATGGCCTGTGACAGGTTTGCCAAAAAAAACAAAGACGGTTTTTTCAAACTAACACATGATAATTACGCTGAGTATACCTGGCCTCTTCCAGTTAGAGATTTGTTCGGCGTAGGGTCAAGAATGGAACGCAATTTTTTAAATATCGGGATCAGGGAAATAGGGCATCTCGCGGCACTTCGCAAGGAAAATCTAAAAGGCAGGTGGGGCGTTAATGGAGAAGTGCTCTGGCTCAATGCCCATGGAATTGATTATTCTGTTGTTGAGCCTTCGGTAAGCGTGAAAGATACTCGTAAAGGCGTAGGCCATTCTATTACTTTACCCAGGGATTATAGATTGAAAAAGGAAATAGAAGTTGTGCTTTTGGAAATTACCGAGGAAGTATGCCGGCGCGCCAGAAGTCTTGGCAAAGTCGCCCAGGTTGTTAATGTATACTGCCGGGGTGCAGATTTTGATTTCCCAACGGGGTTTTCCAGACAGATCAAAATGTCGGAGCCTGCAGCTGTAACAATGGATGTTTATCCGTATGTGTTAAAGCTGTTTTATGCTCATTGGGATCGCAAGCCGGCAAGAGCATTGGGGATTGTTCTTTCCGGGTTGATTGATTTTGGGGAAATACAACTTTCCCTGGTTGACAGGAAAGAGAAAAAAATAGCCTTGAGCAAGGCAATGGATTCAATCCGGGAACGTCACGGTAGAACAAGCGTATTCAGGTTGGCTT
>CAZQXY010000191.1:0-3969 GCA_964597455.1 uncultured Desulfovibrionaceae bacterium | reverse complement strand
GTTGTGATCTACCTTATCGTTACCGCCGATGAAAAAGCAGAGAAAATAAGGTCCATTATTACTATACTGGCAACCGTAATTGTGGTCTGGGCTTTTGACCGCCTCCTTCCCCTGGAGCCGGGTATATTTTCCCCGGATCTTGATCCCCTTTACTTGCCGGCTGTTGTGGCCGCGGTGGTGGCTTACGGTTTGGGCCGTTCCAGGCGGGCTTCCTTTATTGGCGCTTTTATGGGGGTTCTGCTGGTCGATCTCCTGGCCTGGGTCGAAAACCTCCTGCACGGCTTTACTGATATTGCTGTAGTTCTCTGCGGGGGAGGGGTTTTCGGGGCAGCGGTGCTCTCCGGAGTGCTGGCAGTTTTGCTGGCGGAGATCGTCGGAGAAATAAGGGAAAGGTTTCAAAGGGTTTAAGCCTAATGAAGGGAGTTCCGGATATGTTTCCGAGAGAATATAAAAAAATTTACCTGATTATCGTGGTTTTCGTTTTTTTTCTGGTTGGAACTATGAATACAGTCATGGCGGCTGGCAGCCCCGCCATACCCTGCAAGTTTGCCGAAGTATCCGGAGCGAATGGGGAGTATCGCAGTTCTTCTGCGGCTGGCAGGCCTTCCGCCCTGCCCATCGAACTATCGCCTTCCCGGGCAGCTTCCGCGGGGACCCTTTTGACCGAGCTGGACGAAGAGGAGATTACGGCCGAAAAATATTACCGCCTCATCGACAGTGAAGGTGAGCTGATTACCATTACCGGTCGCCGGATCAGACCCGGGGACCGCTACCTGGATGAGAAAAACCGTCTTTTTGAAGTTCGCCGGGTGCGCGGTTATACAGCGGAGGCCGGCTATATCCGCACAGAGGAATTAAACACTGTTGAGCTGGAGAAAAGCATTATCGGCCCGGCCCTTGTAGAGCAATTGAGATCGGCTGTCAGTATCGCCGCCGGCAGCAATGCCGCCGGTAACAAAGAAGAAGAATGGCCGCGGAAACTGATTGCCATCTACCACACTCACAATGCTGAATCATACGTCCCCACCGATGGGACGGAGAGCGTCTATGGCAGGGGCGGAATACACGATGTGGGTGCGGCATTTAAGGAAGCCCTGGAGGAAAAGGATATCGATGTTTTGTATTCCGATAACATGCACTTACCGCATGACAGGGGCGCCTACCGGCGTTCGAGGGACACCGCTCTGGAGCTTTTGGAACAGAAACCCGATGCAATCTTCGATCTGCACCGTGACGCCGCTCCGATAGATGCTTATGCTGCGCAGGTGGAGGAAGAATGGGTTACCAAGATTCAGTTTGTTGTAGGACGACAGAACCCTTCTTATTCCGTTACCAGGCGTTTTGCCTACGACCTGAAGGGGCTTGCCGATAAAGTATATCCCGGGCTGGTTAAGGGAGTTTTTATGGGCTGGGGGAATTATAACCAGGACCTGACCCCCCTTAATCTTTTGCTTGAAGTAGGTGCACATCAAAACAGCAAAGAAGCAGCCGAGGGCGGTATTGCGCTTTTTGCAGATGTGGTTGCGCTTTATTTTTACGGTATCCCCGCAGACGAAGAGGAAGGAAAAGGCCTTTTGCCCAGGGCCAATGATCCGGATGCCGCCGGGGGGGTTGTATATGCTACAATAGCTGCGTTTCTCCTTTTGGTGGGGGCGGCCCTTGGCGGTTTTTATATTATCAATAACCCTGCGGCCTGGAGCCGGTTGAGGGAAGGCTCCCGCCGTTACTTTGGAGCAAACGGTCTTGTCTGGAGAGAAGGATTCCGGAACCTGGCACTTTTGGGAAAAATCATTATCTCCTGGATACGAAATCTTCTTGTTTACCTGGTAGTGATACTACAGCTAGTACCTGCCTTTGTTCGAGAAATCCGGAGAAGATTAATGCTTTAATGCTTTGTTCTGTCAGGACTTTTGAAAGTAATCAAGGGTAAACTCGAAGAAGGTCCGGCTTAAAGGAGGCAGGATACGTTTCTTGCGATAGACAAGGTAAAAATTTCTTTTCAGGGGCAGGTCCCGCAGCCTGTATCCCTCCAGCAGTTTTGCTTTAAGCTCTTCCCTGACCGCCATCATTGAAATTACGGTCAGCCCCAGTCCTTTTTTTACTGCCTCTTTTATCGCCTCCTGGCTTTCAATGTAACTGGTAACGTTGAGGATATTGTTCTGCTGGGAGTGTTTTTTCAATGCTTTTTCAAAAACCTGGCGCGTTGCCGAGCCCGGCTCCCTGAGTATAAAGGGCATTTCAAGGCAATACCTTAGCTCAGTGGTGGGAATCCCGGAACCGGGGGCGGGGGAATCTACTGCGGGAAGATTTGTCCCCAAAGGGGCGATCAGAATCAGGTCATCTTCAACGAGCATAATATGGCCGAGGCCCAACTGATTTCCGGATTCACCGATAAAGCCCAGATCGCAGGTGTAATTCTGAATACTTTCTATAACCTGATTTGTGTCGCGGAAAGGAACGGAGAAAGTAACCCCGGGGTATTTCCGGTGAAAGGAAAACAGCAGTTCGGGTAAGAGATAGGCACCGGGAACACTGCTGGCGGCGATCTGCAGGTTGCCTTTGATGATCCTGTGCTCCTCCTGAATTGACCACAGTGCCTTTTCTTTGATCTCCAAAAGCTCGCAAGCATATTTAAAGAGTATTCCCCCGGAACGGGTCAACTGCAGTTCCCGCTGACTGCGGTCAAAAAGAGGGGTCCTGATCTCGTCTTCCAATGCCTTGATATGAGCGCTGACAGTTGGCTGGCTCAGGAAAATGCTTTCCGCAGCACGAGAAAAACTTTTTTGTCTGGCCACTTCTACAAAAATCTTTAACTGATGAAAATCCATAAAAAAACAGATCCTTTCAACTGGAGGTTGCAGATAATGATCGGATTATTTTACATTTATAATATTATACCATAAAAGCCGAGCAAGAGATTTCCAGGTTTGGCACCGAAAATCGCCGAAAATGCAGTAAGAGGGAGGTTTTGTAAAAAGGCATTTATTAAAGCGAAAGGTTATATTATCATTATCTTCATTGGAATCACACCTGCTCAAGCGTTAGAAGTAGCCTGAGAGTTTAAAATACAATTAAATGTTATTTGACATATGCTCATTAAATGGTATAAGATTTAAATGAGCACAAATTCACATATTTATCTTAATAAGAGGTGAAAGAAATGATTAATTCTCCAATGCTGGAAAAGACGCGGTGCATAAATAAAATATTGCAAAATACCAAAGGCCAGTATGTTGATTTTAAAGAAATTGCGCTTGTTTTGAGAGATGTGATCCAGGCCAACGTATATATTGCTGACTATGAAGGAAATATTTTAGGATATGCCGTATTAAATGAATTTGAATGCGAGATCATGATTAAAGAGGTGTTAAATGCCGGGATTTTCCCGAAGAGGTACAATGAATTTCTCTTAAGGGATGATGAGCTAAGGGATAACCTGAAGGTAAAATCCGGCAGATGCGCATTTCTGGAAGGTAAGGAATGTATCTTTAACGATAAAATAGTAACCGTGATACCCATTATCGGCGGCGGTAAAAGGCAGGGCACTTTACTTTTGGGTCGCTTTGGCATCCCCTTTGGCGATGAGGATCTAATTCTGGCTGAAAGAGGGGCAACGGTAGTCGGGATGGAGATTTTGCGGGCTAAGGCGGAAGAGATTGAAGAAGAAGCACGCAACAGGGCAGTTATTAAGCTGGCGGTAGATACCCTTTCTTACTCGGAGTTGGAGGCCGTGCAGCAGGTATTTAAAGAGCTTGAAGGCGACGAAGGCCTGCTGGTCGCCAGTAAAATTGCCGATCAGCTTGGGATTACCCGCTCGGTAATCGTTAATGCACTGCGGAAACTGGAGAGCGCCGGGATCGTAGAATCGCGGTCACTGGGGATGAAGGGCACACATATAAAGGTACTCAATCCTTACCTTCATGAATACCTTGAAAAATAAGAACCTTTGCCTCTATAAATATATCTTCT
>CAZQXY010000190.1:0-3989 GCA_964597455.1 uncultured Desulfovibrionaceae bacterium | reverse complement strand
CTATATTTCAATTATACTTGAAATGGCGGTAATAATAAAATAGTTATTTGCATTAACACTGTGCTGTATTATAGAAAACCATTATAGAAACCGCATTTTTAAAAGGAATAATGCCATATTTGTAGAATATTATATTATGTGTTATAACCATTGTAATTATTGGCTTCTGCGGCAAAAATGCAGGCTTTTTCCGTAGGAAACCGGCCTTCTTGCGGGGAAAATTTTTTCTTGACTCCAAAAAGATTTCATGGTAATCTTTAAGTAAATAAAATTGACCTGCCGGGTCGGGATTAAAAGGGCAAGGGCAGGTATTAAGGGCAGGAGTGGGTAAAGCATCAAGGGGGACTTTTCTTTTTAATCAAATCCTGAGTAAATTACTCAAGATTAAGTAACGCCTAAGGTGGTGATGAAAATGCGCTTATCGGCAAAGGGAGAATACGGCGTCAGGGCGATGGTTTATCTGGCCTTAAATTATGAGAACGGCCCCGTTCCTCTCAGTTCAATATCCCAGCATGAGAATATTTCCCAATATTTCCTGGAGCAGATTTTTGCTATACTCAGGCGTGGTGGTCTTATAAAAAGCACCAGGGGAGCCAAGGGTGGTTATATGCTGGCACAACAGCCGCAACATGTCTATATAGGCGATATTCTCCGGGTGCTGGAAGGCCCTCTTTTTCCGGTGGACTGCCTTTCAGAGGGCGGGCAGGCGGAGAAAAACCGCCGCTGCAATAAAACAGATGATTGCCTGGTAAGGAATGTTTGGGAAAAGCTCAGGGAGCATATCGATAATTTACTGGACAATATTTCTCTCCAGGATATGCTCGATTGGAGTATTGAAAATAAAAATATGGAGTTTGAAAAAGTATAATAAAGTGCTGTAAATAGCAGAAGATCGCAGGCGGATTCCCTATGAGCTTAGTGTGAAGGAGGTTTTAATGTGTATCGAATATATATGGATCACAGTGCTACAACACCTCTGGATGAGGAAGTATTGGAGGTAATGCTTCCTTACCTGAGAGAGATACATGGAAATCCTTCCAGCGTGCATTCTTTCGGCAGCGAAGCGCGGAAAGGCCTTGATGCGGCCAGAGAGAAAGTTGCCGCAGCGCTGGGTGCTTCTCCGGAGGAGATCTTTTTCACCTCCGGCGCGACTGAGTCAAATAATATTGCCATCCAGGGGGTGGCCAGGGCCCTGTCCCCCAGGGGGAGACATATCATTACCAGTTCCATCGAGCATCATGCGGTGCTGGATACAGTGAACTATCTCGGCCAAATTGGTTTTGATGTTACTTTTGTACCTGTGGATCAATACGGCATGGTTGATCCGGACGAGCTGGCGGATAATATTACCGAAGATACTATTCTTGTTACGATCATGGCGGCCAACAACGAAATTGGCACGATCCAACCGTTCGAGAAAATTGGCGAAATCTGCCGCGAAAGAGGTGTCTGTTTCCATACGGACGCGGTCCAGGCTATTGGGCATCTGCCCTTTAATTTAAAGGAGCAGCCCGTGGATATGCTTTCCCTTTCCGCCCATAAGTTTTACGGCCCCAAAGGGGTAGGCGCGCTATACTGCCGTAAAGGAACTAAAATAAGGCAGGTTTGTTTCGGCGGCGCCCAGGAAAGAAAATTGCGCCCGGGGACGGAAAACCTGTCTGGAATAGTGGGGCTTGGCCGTGCGATCGAACTTGCCACCGCAGACATTGAAAATAAGAGCAGAAACCTCGCAGTATTGCGGGACCGTCTTATCCGGGGGTTGCTGGAGATTGAGGATGTCAGGCTGAACGGCCATCCTCGCAAGAGGCTTCCGGGAAATGTCAATGTCAGCGTGCTTTATGTGGAGGGTGAATCTTTGCTTCTGGATCTGGACTTAAAAGGAGTAGCCGCTTCCAGCGGTTCCGCTTGCACTTCCGGTTCTTTGGATCCCTCGCATGTGCTGACGGCGACAGGCCTCGATCACCAGACTGCTCAGGGTTCTTTGCGGTTATCCCTGGGGAAAAGCAATACTGCCGGGGAGATCGATTACACGGTAAAAAGTTTAAGGGAAATCGTGGAGCGCCTGAGAAAGATGTCTCCGGTTTTAAAGAAGTAATAGAAGAACAAATAATTGAAGAAGCAATAATTGAAGTAATCATAAATGGAAGGAGGGAGATAAAATATGTTGTATAACGAAAAGGTTATGGACCATTTTCAAAACCCGCGCAATGTAGGGGAAATCGACTTTCCAAGCGGTGTCGGCGAAGTGGGCAACACGAGGTGCGGGGATATTATGAAAATTTATATCAAAGTTGAAGATAATATCATTAAGGATATTAAGTTTTTAACCTTTGGCTGCGGGGCGGCGATTGCCAGCAGCAGTGCCCTCACCGAAATGGTTAAAAATAAAACAATAGATGAGGCCCTTGCTATAACCAACAAGGATGTAGCTGAGGAACTGGGCGGGCTGCCGGCGCCCAAGCTGCACTGCTCGAACCTTGCTGCGGATGCCCTTCATGACGCTATTAAGGATTACAAGAAGAAGAATAACATCTCTTAAAGCAGATAACCTAAATCAGAGCATATTTTGCTCCCCCCTTAGCATATTATTATAAATGCGGTAATTACAAGGGGGGATTATTATGTCTGCTTCGAGGTATCGCGGCCTGGGCGGACGCAGAGTGCCCTGCCGCTTTCGTTCTGCCAAAAAACTTATCCTGGCCGGGGATCTCGCCTCAATTGTACTTATAATATCCATCTTATTACTTTTGTTTTTCCCTTTCCTTTTCAACGCCGTCAATATAATCCCTGCCGGAAGTTCCCCTCTCGTTTTTCTTGAAGGTCCGGATCTGGATTACCTTGCCTTTTTTTATCAGTCATTTCCCGGAATGAAGCCCGAGCGGGAAGATGCTGCGCCTTCCCCGGAGACGGGCCCGGAGAATCCAACAGGTTTGATCAAGCATTTTCAGAGCTATCCGCATCTGGTGTTAATTAACGAAATAGCCGGTTTTCAGGCTGTCGGTACTGCCAGAGTTAATACGCCCTTCGAGATGGAGAAATTTGACGATAATAATCATATCAATAGTGAACAAAATCATTCTGATGATCCCTCCTTGCAGGGGGAGGAGAGGTTCTCATTTTTAGTGGATAGAAATCCGCAACCGCCCGGGGAACGTCCGCTGGTTCTTAATAATGATAAACCACTTGTGCTGATCTACCATACCCATGCTTCCGAATCGTTCGTGCCCTTTTCGGGTAAGTCTTACTCGGATGATCCGCAGAAGACGATCGTTGCTCTCGGTGATTACCTTAAAAACTGTTTGGAAAATAATCATGGCATACCTGTTTTGCATCATCGAGAGGTGTTTGATAAGGTTCGTGGGGGGGCTTATGAAAAGGCCCGTCCTGTCATTGAACAGATAATAAAACAAAACCCACAGATTGAGGTGGTAATTGATCTGCATCGCGATGGTGTTTCCAAGGGGATTACAACTGGAAATATCGGAGGGCTCCAAACAGGGCGGATTCTGTTTGTCATCGGGACCCGCCACAGTGGGTGGGCTGATAACCTCCGCTTTACCCTGTTCATGCAAACAGTTTTGGATGACCTATATCCCGGCCTTTCCCGTGGAATTCGAAGGTATGCTTGCGTTTACAACCAGGACCTGCATCCCCGGAGCATCCTCGTAGAAATAGGCGGCCATGAAAACACTGCCGCAGAGGTGCGCAGAACGATCCCCTTGCTGGCGGAGGCGGTGGCCTGTGTTTTTAACTGAAAGGGCTCCTGCGTGGGCGTAAAAGGCATAAATAAATCTTTTTTTGTTAAGAGTATGGCTAAAGGCATGAGAAAGGATGACCGTCTTGAGTTTAAAACCTTTAGCCATCTTTTTTTTAGGGATCATGATCTTTATATTCATGATCTACTGGGGGTTAAATATAGCGGAAAAAGGCATCTGTCATATCCATGCGCTGGAGGGTCCTTCACAGGCTATGCAATTCGAAATCACGGA
>CAZQXY010000189.1:0-3989 GCA_964597455.1 uncultured Desulfovibrionaceae bacterium | reverse complement strand
ATGTTTTATATTTTTGTTCTCCTAAAGATTCATGGTGTTAAAGTCTAAAGACGGGGAAAAGAAGTAGAAAGGTAATTGCGCAAAAGTGTCAACCTAATTTATATTTTAGGTTGACACTCCTATTTTTATTCTATTATAATATTATTAACATAACTTAACGATTTGTGGGTGATAGCCTTGTTAAAAAATGAAGTGCTTTATATGTTGGAACAGCAAAGAGGAAGTATCGTTACGGGCGGTCAGTTGGCAAGCTCGTTAGAGGTCAGCCGCACCGCCATTTGGAAAGCTATCCGCTCATTACAGGACGAGGGAAACGAGATTGTTTCAATTCCCAATATCGGATACAGTCTTATGGATACAAACGATACACTATTTGGAAAAATTATCCGCGACAATTTAACAACAACATTTATAGGGCAAAGCATGACTGTTCTTTCTTCCGTCCATTCTACAAATCAGTATTTGAAAGAAATGGACACAACGGATATGCCGGGCGGCTATGTCGTGATTGCTGATGAACAGACAAGCGGGCGGGGCAGAAGAAACCGGACGTTTCTATCGCCCAAAAGTAAGGGCGTGTATTTAAGTATCTTGCTAAAGCCGGACGGTTTGGCAAATGATGTTCGTCTGCTCACTATCTGCGCCGCCGTCGCCGTTTCAAAGGCAATCGAAAAGGTGTGTGATATAAAGGCTGAAATAAAATGGGTCAATGATGTTTATTGCAACGGAAAAAAGATATGCGGGATATTGACA
This sequence comes from uncultured Desulfovibrionaceae bacterium, assembly GCA_964597455.1. Lineage (GTDB taxonomy): Bacteria > Bacillota > Dethiobacteria > DTU022 > UBA8154 > DUQX01. The sequence goes on along the minus strand of CAZQXY010000189.1, from coordinate 3,236 downwards.
GAAGCAATAATATCCGGCGAATTACAGGAATTAAGTACGGTTATTGTCGGCATTGGTATCAATACCGGCAACGTGCCTTTTGAGATTACCGACATAGCTACATCTGTCCAAGAGGAAGCGGGTATGCGCGGTATCAGAAACCGGCTTGCCGCCGAAGTATTAAATCAGTTTGAAACGATATACCTTGATTATGTTGAAAGAGAAGAAAAACAGAGAATTATTAAGTATTACGAAAGTAGACTTTTCATTACAGGTATACAGGTTTTAATAAACGGCATAAATCATAGTTACACTGCAACCGTTCTCGGCATTGACGAAATGGGGGCTTTGATTGTCAAAGACGATTGCGGGGATATTCAGCATATTACATCGGGTGAAATCAAACTGGAATGGGGAAATGAAAAATGAAGAAGTCACTAACCGCAAAGGAGCTTACCATTATCGGAAATTTTACGGCGGTTACGGCGGTTTTGGCACAAATAGCAGTGCCGCTTCCCTTTACACCTATGCCTATTTCCTTTGGATTGGTCGCCGTCTACATAACAGGCATATTATTAAAGCCTAATCATGCCGCACTTACACAAATAAGCTATTTGCTGCTCGGTGCGGTGGGTGTGCCGGTATTTGGAAACTTTCGCAGCGGTATAGGGGCATTATTCGGGCCGACAGGTGGGTATTTATTGGTATATCCGATTATGGCGTGGATTGTGTCTGTATCTCTAAACAGTCGCAAAAGCCGAGAAGCGGAATATAGGCAAAGTAAAAAATGGCTGTTTCTAAAATCCGGCGTATCAATCTGTATCGCTCATATTGTTTTATATTTAGGCGGCACAATTTGGCTCTCTGCGACAACCGGCAATTCTTTTCAGGCCGCTCTTGCCCTTGCGGTTTACCCGTTTATCCCTTTGGATATTTTGAAAATCGTATTTTGCATTACGATCATTATTCCCTTGCGTTCCCGGTTGCTGTTAAGTAATTTGCTGATGTTGGACTATACTATGCGCCCGGTGATTTTGCTAAAAACAGGGGGCGAAAGCAAATGACGGAAACAAAAACGATGAAACAAATTCTTGATAATGCGGCGCACGGACAAGGCATCACGATTGACGAAGCAAATATACTTATCAATCCCGAATTAGCAAATTTGGACGAACTCATACAAACTGCCAATCTATTGACCCGGCGCGTATTTGGTAATGAAATCAGTATGTGCGCTATCTATCCGGCCAAAGTCGGCCTATGCTCCGGCGATTGCGCTTTTTGCGCTCAATCGGCACATCACAAATGCGACGTTGCACCCGTTCATGTAAGGGTGTTAAATGAAGATGAAATTATCAACAACGCTAAAGAATTATGGCGGTCAGGTGTACGGCGGTACAGCCTTGTTACAAGTGGCGAATACTTGACCGATACGGAATTTGACCGTATCTTGCAGGTATTTCATAGGTTAAGCAAGGAAACGGATGTAGGGCTTTGCGCTTCCCTCGGCGGATTGACGCTGGATAGGGCAAGCAAGCTAAAAGGCGTTGGTGTATCCCGTTATCATCATAATATCGAAACAAGCCGTAGCTTTTTCCCTCAAATCTGCTCAACACATAGCTATAACGATAAAATAAACACACTGGAAATTGCCCGTCAGGTCGGTATGGAAATATGTTGCGGCGGTATTATCGGTATGGGGGAAACGCCGAAACAACGGGTAGAAATGGCCTTTGCGCTCAAAGAGCTTGATATTGATTGTGTTCCAATAAACATACTTAACCCCATTCCGGGTACGAGGTTGGAATATCAAATGCCGCTCCATGCTGATGAAATCCTGCGTATCATTGCCGTATTCCGCTTGATACTGCCAAATAAAGTGTTGAAATTCGCGGGCGGCAGAGAAAAGGCGTTAGGGCATGATGAATATAGAGGATATACGGCGGGAATAAACTCTATGCTTGTGGGTAACTACCTAACAACAAGTGGAAAGGCTTTTGAGCAAGAGATACGCAATTTAGAGGCTGCGGGCTTTACGGCGAAATAAAACATGCATCGGGCAATGACTCAATGCAGTCTCTATGTGCCCAAATAATAGATATAGCTTAGTTTTAATTGAGATAGCAACTACAATGGCGATTTTGAAACAAGAAAGAAGGATGTACATGAAAATAAAGTTTCTGTTAAATCAGAATAACCCTTTCATATTTGGAAGACCTTCAAGGTTGGGCAAGGTTAGGACGGTTCTTGACTTGCCTGGGTTGATTAAGGCAAGAACAAGAACCGTCCCCAAACTTGCAAACTTGAAAATATGAAAACTATTTCCAACCATATCCGTCTATATTAATAAAAGGTGAACATATCTCCAAAAAGAAAAGTATTGTAAATAAAAACGTTGCAGCAGATTAATAATGCGACAAAGTATCTATCCATTTGAGATAGCGTCCTGTCAAATTGTAAGCATGGAGGCGGAGAGTTAAAATGATAGAATTACTAAATGAGCGGTTAACCGAAGTCAGGGAAAACATCAGGTATAAACAAAAGCTGGAGAAAGATCTGCTGCAGATCAGAGAATCGCTTGCTGCAGAAGGGGTAAAATACGGCAACCTTAAAAAACAGGTGTATAAAGAAGGCCGCGATGTCAAAAAGCTTGAAGGCCTCAGCCTTCCCGGACTGTTTCTGTCGATTCTCGGAAGCAAAGAAGCGCAACTGGAAAAAGAGCGCCAGGAATATCTGGCCGCCAAGCTCAAGTATGACGAGTGCAAAAGTGAAATAGACGCTCTCGAGAGTAAAGAGCGGGACGTCATAAAGCAATTGGAATCGCTGGTAGCTCTGGAGGATAAGTGCCGGGAACTGCTGGCCGAAAAGGAGGCCGTCATTCTCTCCGATGAGGGCAGCCAGGCCCGGCTCTTGCTGGAGTTATCCGAAGAACTGGGTGAACTAAAAGCAAACCAAAAGGAACTGACGGAAGCGATAGAAGCAGGAAACCATGCCTTAGCTATGCTTCAAAAAGTGCAGGATTCCCTTGGCAGTGCGCAGGGCTGGGGTGTCTGGGATATGCTTGGCGGTGGCTTGCTTGCCACAGCGGTAAAACACTCACGCATCGACGATGCTCGCCAGTATGTGCACAGCGCCCAGCAGGCGCTGCATAGGTTTGTACGTGAACTAAAGGATGTGAATCCGCACCTGCTAACCGATATCACCATTGACATCGGCGGATTTGCCACCTTTGCCGACTACCTTTTTGACGGACTGAT
>CAZQXY010000188.1:0-4012 GCA_964597455.1 uncultured Desulfovibrionaceae bacterium | reverse complement strand
GATCACTTTTATTGTAGCGTTTATACCGTGAAAAGCTATCCCGTTATTATTGAACAGGAGGGCACAGGCTATATTGTGACTTGTCCTTCTTTTAGAGGATGTTATTCACAGGGTGATACAATAGAAGAGGCGCTAAAAAACATAAAAGAAGCAATTGAGCTATGCCTTGATGACGAAAAAAAACCGATTGGCAGTATAATTGTTGGTAGCGTGGTGTTAGAGAATTGACCCCCAAACTACCTGTAATATCAGGTGCCGAGTGTATTTAGGCCCTTGAAAAAGCGGGTTATGAGGTTGTAAGGCAAAGAGGGAGTCATATCAGGTTAAGGGATAAAACCGGAAAAGGATCCCCGGTAACTGTACCAATCATCAGGAACTACGCCCCGGTTTATTACAAAAGATTTTAAAAGACGCAGAGCTTACCACTGAAAAACTAAGCGAATTAATCTAGTGGCATTACATCCGATCTATAAAGGGGTGGTATTCTCGCCCCATATTTTTGCTGCTCAAGGAACCGTTAAGTCCTGCCTTATTGCACATACTATAATTTAACGTATGTTACGACAGGGGAGTAAGTCATGCCCGGCGCAGGGACTGCAAAGGCCAACAAGTTGAACAACGAAAAGTCCCTGTACTTGCTGCAGCATGCCCATAACCCCGTGGACTGGTATCCCTGGGGGAGGAAGCTTTCGCCAGGGCGCAAGCTGAGAACAAACCTGTTTTTCTGAGTATCGGTTATTCGACATGCCACTGGTGCCACGTATGCAAAAGCTACCATTCTATATCACATACTTGAGGCAGCAGACCGGACTGATCACCCCCAAGGATGATTGTATGGTTTTAAGTGTGTCAGTAGTTTTCTATGATATATTTCACGTTTAATATGTCTCTTGCAACCTAAATAATCATGGTGTTAAATCCTAAAGACGGGTAATTATTTTCATATGTCACAAAAGGTAGTCTTGACAATAGAAGGTGCCTTGCATACAATAAACAAAGTAGAGAACAGTGCGACTCTTCACGATAATTATGTTATTTATAACACATAACAACGGAGACGTTAGAGGAAAACGTTCACATAGATAGCAGTAAACTGAGTGTAATTTTGCTGGATACAGTTATAGGTCTCCCCGCCAACCTGTTTATGGGACAGGTATTTCTGCTTGCATTTTGGTGTTTAGAAAATCGACCCTGACGTGGGTATTGTTTATTGATGCTTCGGGAGATGGCAACTATGAAAAAAGGGAAAACCCGAGTATCCTGCGGGACAGCGACACCACAGCTAGCAGATAGGCTGAACTAGCAGAGGTACAGGCGCAGATGCAGAAGTATTTGGAAGGGTTAGGGTTATAAAGGGGGACTCTTATGGTGCTGAAAGCAGAAAATGTGACAAATATTTCTAGACATATTCAAGAGGATACTACAAGGATGCTTTGGGCTGTCTCGGCGGGAATATGTGAATTTCGAGGGTGTGTGCGTCGCCTTTACTCTCACCATGTTACAAAAGAAAATATTAATCAAGCAGAGAGGGTACATATTTATGCTTTTAGCAAAGGCGGCAAAAGGTTTTCGCGACTTTTTCCAAGGCCCAAAATCAACGATATCGATAATTTAATGTTGCTCTGCGGCGCATGCCATGATTTAATTGACTCAGCCAACACAAATTACTCGGCAGAAGAATTGCTTTTCATGAAAAAGGAGCACGAGGAACGGGTAAGACTTTTGACCAGCATCAAACCCGACTTGCAAAGCGAGGTAATCATTTACAATTGCAATATTTGTGATAGGAGTATTCGCATAAGCGACTTTCATGCAATGGAGAGCATTACCCCGGATTATTATCCCGCACGAGCAGAACCCATCAGACTATCCCCAGATTTGAAGCTATACGACAACGAATACAGCTTTTGGAATACGATGAGCTTGGATTTAGAGCGACGACTTGCACAGCATGAACCATCGATACAAGGTAAGCACATCTCCTTATTTGCAGTTGCTCCCCAACCCTTATTGTTTAAGTTGGGGACACTTCTCAATCGAAATTTCGAGGTGTCCGTCAGGCAACCACAAGGCGGGGATATTACCTTGTGGAGATGGCAAGGCAATATGCAAACCATAGTGTTGTCTCTTTTGGAACCGCAGTTCCAGAAAGGACATGGTAAAGCCGCTATCACTATTGAAATTACGGCGCAGCTATCAGAAGACGAAATAGGCTCTATTTTTGCAGATCATCAGGTATATAGAATCATTGCAGCTAAATGTAGTCCTTCGTCAATTAAAAGCAAAGCTGACCTGTTGGCGGTGATGGAAAAATACAGAGAGGCTCTCAATAAGGTTCGATTAGAATGTGCGCAAAATGTGCAGATTGCACTATTGCCTATTGCTCCCGCCTCGGTTTCTGTTGAAGCTGGACGGCAACTTATGAAGGGCGATCCAGCAATTACAGTATATGATCGTAACCGCCTGACAAAAGAATGGGTACCTACTTTAACTTTTAATAACATGGAGGATTTGTTATGACCATCAGAGATCAAGAGTATAATAAATATCTTCTAAAGTTAACCGAGAATCTGGACATTTCGGATACGATGCGCGCTAAAGCCATTGACGGCTATACCGCAGTAGGGAAATGGCTTGGAGATTGTGCAGAAGATTCATCTATTAAGATATCACCGCAGGGTTCGTTTTATTTAGGCACAGTTGTGAAGCCTTTGAACGATAAAGATGAATATGATATCGATCTCGTATGTTTATTGAAAGACAAGCATTATGCCTCAGAGCATGAAATCAAAAACCTCGTTGGAGATCGGCTCAAAGAACATGGTACCTATAAACGCATGCTTGATAGGGTGGAAGGTAAACGTTGCTGGACTTTGCACTATGACGAATTTCATATGGATATACTACCATGCGCTCCAAAAGACATGATTTATCATGAACCACATCTTACAAATATCAGGTTAACGCATAAGATCGCGCCAAACACGTATATTCCCAAATACAGCAACCCGTATAAATATCACGAATGGTTTGAGGAAAGAATGCGGGATATCGTTTTACTAGAAAAGTCGGCGTTTGCTGCGCGCAACCAGGTGGATATCTCTATGGTACCGCTTTATAAAGTGAAAACGCCGTTGCAGCGCGCGATTCAACTATTGAAGAGGCACCGAGATATCATGTATCAAAATGGACCTAAAGTTGTGAAGGATAATGCGCCGATTTCCATTATAATTACTACACTTGCAGCACACGCTTATAACAACGAAAGCAGTATAATAGAAGCTTTGAACAGCATTCTCTACAATATGCACACCTATATCAAGGTGAGGGGCGGAGAATACTGGATTGAAAACCCTGCCATGCCTGAAGAAAATTTTGCAGAGAAATGGAATGCTGTACCTCAAAAACAGAAAGAGTTCATGCGTTGGTTGGGGCAGGCAAGGCAGGAAATACTTGTTGCGCCTTTGGAAGTGCATGGCCTACATAATGTTTCTAAAGCAATGCAGCGCAGCTTCGGCAGCAATATAGTTCGCAAATCATTTTCCGATTTGGGATATGAAACAAAAGCGAGCAGAGAAGAAGGCAAGCTATATATTTCTGGCTTGACAGGTGGTTTAACTACATCTGCTGATAGCGGGGCTAAAAAGGTAAGAGGGCACACGTTCTTTGGAAAGTAAAAAAAAAGTTACCCGAAAACGAAAAAAATCACATTGATTCAGCAGGCTACAGCTTTGCGCGTTGCTTATCCCGATGGCAAATGTAATATTGAAAAACGAAGTAGGTTGGCATGGGGCGGCAAAATACGCCCTACACCAATTTCTCAGGAGTATACAGTGTTGTTGACATGGGAGCCTGGGTGGTCCCCACGAGTTTGGGTTATTGGTGATGAGTTGCAGAAATTGGATCATCCTGAATTTCCGCATATATTTCATATTGATGAAAAAAAGAAAATGGTTCGCTTATGCTTGTATCGATATCAGGAGTTTAATTCAAGCAAGTATTTATCGCGAAC
>CAZQXY010000187.1:0-4039 GCA_964597455.1 uncultured Desulfovibrionaceae bacterium | reverse complement strand
TTTTGTTTTATTAGTAGCAGAGAATGGAATTGCAATATTTGCGGTGTCAACATATAATACAGATTACACTTTAATAAAGAGGGAAACTTTGATAAATGTATAAAAATTCTTGAACGTAATGGGAACGCAATGGGTATATTATAAAGCGATAAATTTCCAATTTATTTGTAAAAAAAACGAAAATAAGATCAGGTTGGGCTTAATTATGCAATACGAAATCCAACAACGGTAGGGTGAGAGGGGAGCCAACGTGGAGGGCGTTATTTTTTTAGATTTAGAGACCACCGGCCTCACTGAAACTGATGAAATCATCGAAATCGGTGCGATTAAGGTAAACGGAAAAGGAGAACGTATTTACCGGCAGCTGATCAATCCTTCTGTCAGTCATATCTCACCGCGCATCTTCAAACTCTGCAGCGGTATTACCGAAAAAGACCTGAGAAGTTCGCCCGGCTTTGACGATATCCGGGAAGCCTTCCTTGAGTTCATTAGTGATTTCCCCTTGGTCTGCCACAACGCAGCCTTCGAGAAAAGAATGCTCGAAAAAGCACTCGGCCACAAGCTTAATAACACCTTGCTGGACAGCCTGGAACTTTTCTGTATCTTCAAGCCCCATTTTAACCGTCACAACCTGCAGTACCTGTTGCAGCACTATTTAAGAGAAAACTGGCCGGAGGAACACCGCGCCCTGGCAGATGCCCGTGGTACCATGAAGCTGGTAGGAAAACTCTTTGCTGATCTCGCTGAAAAAGATTACGACCTGCTGGAAGAGACCCTGCAAAATATGCACGACACAGAGTGGAGCTGGCTGCCCTACCTGCGGGAGGCTGTCCCTACTACTTTAAAACAGGTAACAGTTTCTGCCCCTGCTGATGATAGGGACGAGCCCGAATGCACTTACACTCTCGCTGATATAGAACACCTGTTAAAAAGGAATATTTCCCAGGCTATATCTTCAGACCGCAGCAGCTCCAGATGGCTTTATCCGTTGCAGACTCTTTTCAGGGCAAGCAGGCTATCTTCATCGAGGCCCCAACCGGCAGCGGCAAGACTCTGGCATATTTGCTGGCGGCGTTCATTTTCGCTGTTAACGAAAAAGAACAGGTCTTTATCAGCACCAACACCAAGAACCTGCAACAGCAGATCATAAGCGAGATACCCCGGATTGCCAAAGTCCTTGGGGCACACAACATGCGCATTGCCGACATCAAAGGCATCTCCAACTACGCCTGCCGCCGAAGGGTGGAAGAAGAAACCGGGGCTGCCGCTGCAGTCCTTGAAGACACCCTGGCCAGGGCCTATCTGGCAAACTGGGCCAAACGCAGCTCTTCTGGCGATCTGGACGATGAAATATCGTATTGGCTGCGATACAAAAATCCTGCCCTCAACCGTTTAATGAACTCAGTCCGCTGCCGCAGGGAAGACTGCGCCGGCAGGGAGTGCAAATTTTACCAGGAATGTTTCTATAACCGAAAGGTAAAGGCCATGCAGGACTCCCATATATGTACCCTAAATCACTCACTGCTTCTGACCTGGCCCGGCGGTTATCCGGAGATCAAACGCCTTCTGATTGACGAAGCCCACGCCCTGGAGGAAAAGGCGTTCGAGGCTTTTACCCGCGAGGTTAAATTATTCGAGCTTTCTAATTTCCTGGAAAGGCTGGCCGGAAAAGGCGAAAGAGGGTTCCTGTACTACCTGCAATTTTACGGCCGAAAATACCTCCCCGCACTTGGCATCAAACCGGCGCTCGGCGCGGTGGAGCGGATCGAGCAGCATGCTGCTGATATTTTCCGGATCCTGGGGCCTTTAAACGACAATCGGCATACCCTGCGCCTGGAAATTCCACGGAATAATGACGGGCTGAAAGAAGTCGCTCTGAACCTTTCCTCCGCGCTGGAAACATTGGCCAGGCTGCTGCAGGAGACCATGGATGAAATAAGCATAGCAGACGAAGATTTTAAAAATACATTCCTCTATAAACAGGGCGAGGAATACATGAAAACCTGCCGTGCCTGGGCCGCCTTGCTGATGGAATGCTTCGATGAGGAGAGCGAAGCAAGTTGTCGCTATCTGGAGAGCTCCCAGAATAGCTGGTCCTTCCGGATTGCGCCCCTGGACGTGGCGGAGCTCTTCCATGGGAAAGTTATATCCAGCTGTACTTCTGTACTCCTTACCTCCGCTACCCTGGCGGAAAAAAGAGGCTATGGACGGACAGCTGGTGTTCTGGGATTCGACCATCTGGAGCCGGGTAGGCTGGTTTTTGCGGAACCGCTGCCCAGCGTCTACGATTACGGTAATAACAGCGTATTGGCAGTGCCCTCCGACTCTCCCGGCTACAACGGCGAGGGCTTTGCGGACTACGTAGCAAAAGCGGTAATCAGTGCCGCGAAGATACTTGGCGGCCGTACCATGGCCCTGTTTACCAGTCTGGAGCGCATGCAGGGGGTGATTGCTAAAGCGAGGCTGCCGCTCGAGAAGGAGGGTATCAGCGTCCTCGGCGGTGGAAACGGCCCCAAACGTTCGGATCTGGAGCAGTTCCGGGAGGATAAAAACGCAGTCCTTTTCGGATCACGCGGCTTCTTTGAGGGCGTGGATATCTCCGGCCCGGCGTTAAGTTGTATAATTATCGACAAGCTCTCTTTCCCTTATCAGGACGATCCGCTGCTCAGGGCCCGGGCAAAGTACCTGGAGAAGAAAGGCCTGAACCCCTTTAATGAGCTGCTCCTGGCCGACGTGAAAAGAACCCTGCGTCAGCAGTTTGGAAGGCTAATCCGTTCAGAAATTGATAGAGGTTTCGTGCTGGTCCTCGATCAGCTCGGCGGCGGAAAACGGTACTGCGGCAGCGTCATGGAAGAACTACCGGGTCCCCAGATCTTGCAGGGCGTTAAGCTGGAGGAGATAATGGAAAAGATGAAGGAAAGGTTCGTGGAATGGGGCTTGGTGGAGCATCCTTTCGGCTCGAGGTTACAGGAAAATATCTCTCAATGAGATCATCGCGCAGGGATAACATCGATCCGGCAGGGGAAAATAATATTGGAGTTAAATGGTTCCTAAAAAGGTAAAGGTTGTCACATAAAGTGGAGAAATAGTATGTTGTTAAAATCCAAGACAAGGAGAAAGCTACAACATGGGCAAGAAGATACCTACCAGGGAAGAAGCATTGGTACTTCTAAAGAAACACAACCGGAATGAGGCTTTGATTAAACATGCTCTGGCAGTTGAGGCGGTAATGGCACAGTTTGCCGGGAAATTCGGTGAAGATGTGGAAAAATGGCGTGTGGTGGGGCTTGTACATGATATTGACTACGAAAAATATCCTGAGGATCACTGCCAGAAAGCGCGTGAAATCCTTATGGAAGAGGGCTGGCCGGAGGAATATATTAAGGCAGTGCAAAGCCACGGCTGGAAAATTTGCACCGATGTGGAACCGGTAGAAAGGATGGAGAAGGTTCTCTATACCATCGACGAACTCACCGGTCTGATCACGGCCACAGCGCTGCTGCGCCCCAGTAAAAGCATCATGGATCTTACAACCAAGTCAGTAAAAAAGAAATGGAAGCAAAAGGGTTTTGCTGCCGGTGTAAAGCGGGAGATTATTGAAGAAGGAGCGCAGCTTCTAGGGATGGAGCTAAGCGAAGTCATCGAGGAAAGCATTAAAGGAATGCAAACCGTGGCCGCGGAATTGGACTTGAAGGGAAACCTGTAAAGGAAAACTAATTAGAAAAAGGACCATGATCTGCCAGAGCATGGTCCTTTGATTTTCTTTTACCCCGGCAAGTTTAAGCACTTGCTTTTTTTCAATGCACCTTTCAGCACCAATGCTAAAAGCAGGGCCACCATGGAAGCGGCAATGCCCAGGACGAATGTCATATTATAATTCCCGTAAATATCGGCCAGGTAACCGGCAAGGAAGGGCCCCAGGCTGCCGCCGATACCTACAGAGGTAAACAGCAGCCCGTAGTAAGCCCCGAAGGAAGTTAGGTAAAACCAGGAGTTTCTCAGGAAGAAAAAACCTTAGTGTGCTTGCCTGGACAGGCAG
>CAZQXY010000186.1:0-4067 GCA_964597455.1 uncultured Desulfovibrionaceae bacterium | reverse complement strand
AAGTCCCTGGCTTCTGTTGCAGCCATTCTAGGGCGCGGAGCGGATTGGTTTATCAGCCTCGGCACAGAAAAAAGCAAAGGTACGGCAGTTTTTGCCCTTACCGGCAAAATTAACAACAGCGGGCTGGTAGAAGTACCCATGGGAACGCCTTTGTCTACCATAATTAATGATATAGGTGGCGGTATTCCCCGCGGCAAACAGTTTAAAGCGGTACAAACAGGCGGTCCGTCGGGGGGTTGTATTCCCGCCCGTTTTATGGATACACCTGTGGAATTTGAAACTTTGGCCAAGTTAGGATCGATCATGGGTTCAGGCGGTATGGTTGTTCTGGACGATGCCACGTGCATGGTGGAAATTGCCCGGTATTTTGTAAGTTTTACTCAATCGGAATCCTGCGGAAAATGCGTTCCTTGCCGTTTAGGCACCAAACAGATGTTGGAAATATTGACCAGGATTACTCAAGGTAAAGGGCGCGATGAAGACTTGGATCTTTTGCTCAAAATTGCAGAGACAGTCAAAGCAAACTCGCTTTGCGGGTTGGGGCAAACCTGCCCTAATCCCGTATTAACCACCCTTAAATATTTTAGGGAAGAATATGAGGCACACATCGTTGAAAAAAAGTGCCCGGCAGCTGTATGTGACTCTCTGATGGTTTCCCCCTGCCAACACACGTGCCCGGTTGGTGTGAACATTCCTAAATATGTGGCGCAGATCGGTGCCGGTGAATACCTGGAAGCAGTCGAAACGATCCGGGAGCGCAACCCGTTTCCCGCTATCTGCGGACGGATTTGCCATCACCCTTGCGAGACCAGATGCCGCCGCGGAGAACTCGATGATCCGGTAGCAATTAAGGCGCTGAAGCGCTTTACTGCGGACTGGTACTTTGACAATATCGAGCAGTTGCCTCCACCGGAACCTTTTAATGTTCTTTATCACCAAAAGGTAGCGGTTATTGGAGCCGGACCCTGCGGACTTTCCTGTGCGTATACTCTTGCTCAAATGGGTTATCCGGTTACTGTTTTTGAAGCTCTTCCCGTTGGCGGAGGCATGCTTTCAGTTGCCATTCCGGACTTCCGCCTGCCGCAGGAGGTAATCAATAAAGAAGTAGAATATATTAGCAGACGCGGGGTAGAAATTAAATACAATACCCCCCTTAATATCAATTTCACGATCGACGATTTGAAAAAGGACGGTTATGAATCCGTTTTTATCGCCGCGGGCGCTCAAAAAAGTCAGCGTATCGGTATCCCGGGAGAGCTGGAAGACCTGGAGGGCTTTTATTACGGGCTGCGGTTCTTAAGGGATATAAAAGTCGGGAAGCAGTTTGCTTTAGGGCGGCGCGTCGCCGTGATTGGCGGCGGCAATGTGGCCCTGGATACCGCCCGCACCGCATTGCGGCTCGGTGCTGAGAAGGTAACCATCCTGTACCGCCGTTCCCGGGAAGAGATGCCTGTTTCCGACGCAGAATACGATGAGGCCCTGGCTGAGGGAGTAAAAATACAATTTCTGGCAGCCCCGACCAGAATTGTCAGTGCTAACTGGAAAGTGGCAGGTTTGCAATGCACTCAGATGCGGCTCGGTGAACCGGATGCCGGTGGGCGACGCCGCCCCCTCCCCGTTCCCGGCTCGGAATTCTTTGTTGAGGCCGATACGGTCTTTGCCGCTGTAGGCCAGGCACCGGATCTGTCGTTCTTACCCCCGCACAGCGCGTTGGAACGTACCAGATGGGAAACACTGGTTGTCGACAAAAACAGCCTGGCTTCCAATGTGCCCGGAATATTTGCCGGGGGGGACTTCGTTTTCGGTCCGGATATGGTGATAGAGGCTATTGCCGCCGGGAGAAGAGGGGCGCTGGCAATTGATAAATACCTGAAGGGCGATCCTTCCCGGGTAGAAATGTATGACCTGAAACCCGACGTTATTGAAGAAGAGAGCACCATTGGCGCAGAGGAAGAGGAAGATTGGGAGCCTCAATTCAGACCGGAAATACCCCGGCTCCCGTTTGAAGAGAGGAAATATAGTTTTAAAGAAACAGAGCTGTGTCTCGGGGAAGAGCAAGCCAAGCAGGAAGCCGGCCGGTGCCTGCGCTGTGATTTAGAAAAGTAAGGAGGTCTATGATGAAATCGATAACCAGGCAGAAGCCCTATGATGAAGTGAAGCAATTGAGTGAAGATTTTAATCGCATTTTTCTCATTGGCTGCGGCACGTGTGCAACTATGGCTAAAACCGGGGGGATAGAAGAGGTTCAGGCGATGAAAGAGAGCTTGCAGGGTGAGGGTAAGCTGGTTACAGGCTGGATAGTAATACCCACTGCTTGTGACGAGATGACTGCGGTAGTTATCAATGAAAATGCAAAAGCAATTCAGGATGCGCAGTGTATTATTGTTATGGCCTGTGCGCTGGGCGTGCAGCGAATCAACTCTTATTTGCCCAAGCCGGTTATCCCGGCTCTGGATACCCTTTTTATCGGTATGGAAAAAAGCCCGGGACATTTTATCGAGGCCTGCGCTCAATGTGGCCAGTGTATTCTGGGGGAAACAGCAGGAATCTGCCCGCTGACAGCCTGCCACAAGGGATTATTAAATGGCCCCTGTGGAGGCACAAACAAAGGCAAATGCGAGGTAGATAAAGAAAAAGATTGTGCATTTACGCTTATCTATGAACGATTAAAAGAACAGGGCCGGCTGGATCTGATGCACAAATATCATCCACCGAAGAATTACCATGTTACACCCCGGCCCAGAATGACCAGTTTATTATAAAAGGATTATTACGAACATGGGTTATTACGAACGGGAGGGAAAAGGATGGTCTCTAAGTTTAAACAGGCGCTCGACAACGGTAAATTTATGGTCACCAGCGAAATTGGCCCGCCCAAGGGGACTGATATTGAGCAGATGAACCATCACATTGCGTTGCTGAAAGATAAGGTTGATGCTTTAAATGTAACTGATCACCAGAGTTCGGTCATGCGTTTTCCTTCTATTGGAGGCTGCCAGTCAATTATAGAGGCGAACGGCGAAGCTATCTTACAGATGACCTGCCGTGATCGTAACCGTATCGCTCTGCAGGCGGATCTGCTCCTGGCATACAGCAGGGGTGTCGGGAATGTCCTGTGCCTGACAGGCGATGCCGTTCCCGTTGGCGATCATGGGACAGCCAAGGGTGTTTTTGACCTGGATTCTGTGCAGCTGCTCCATTTGGTCCGGCAACTGGAAAACGGGGCTGATCTCGGAGGAAACAAACTTGTGGGGGCTGTTCAATTCTGCGCCGGGGCGACAGTCACCCCTGAGGCCGAACCGCTTGAGCCTCAACTAATTAAGTTCGAAAAGAAGGTGGAAGCGGGCGCTGAGTTTTTTCAGACCCAGGCCATTTATGATCTGGAGAGATTTGCTAAATTCATGGAATATGCCCGCCAATTCCCGGTAAAGATTCTGGCAGGAATTGTCCTGCTCTCATCCGCCAGGATGGCTAAATTCATGACCGAGAATGTTCCGGGAATATTTGTGCCCCAGGACCTGATCGACGAGCTGGCGAAGGCGCCAAAAGGCGGGGCACTCAAAAAAGGCATCGAAATTGCCGGCCGGACGATTGCTGCCATAAAGAAAGAATCGCTATGCGATGGTGTCCATATCATGGCCATAAACAGGGAGGAAGTTGTGCCGGATATACTGGCAGCGGCAGATCTCTAACAAGTTCAGGTGGATTACGAATGATATAATAAAATATTGTAAAGATCCCTGGCGTTGCTTTTTACTCAGGCCCTCTTTTAAAGAGGGCTTTTTTGTAATTGCTATCGGACCCGGCTTCCCAAATATATCCGTCTCTCTGATTCCCTCGATTCTAAGAATAGGCTGAGCCTTAACGTCCCTTATTAAAATTTCGCCTGTTCTTGGTACAATATCAGGCATGTGGTGGAAATTGTGCTAAAAGCTGCCGATGCGGGATAACGGGGGTGCTGAAAACGTGAAGTGTTCACGTTTTTTCCCGGGTTATATCCCCGAACAATGCAGTAACATCGTTATCATCAAGCACGCGGCTGCTTTTCTTGCCGGCATTTTCCAGAA
>CAZQXY010000185.1:0-4076 GCA_964597455.1 uncultured Desulfovibrionaceae bacterium | reverse complement strand
ACCTGTCCCTTCTGCGGTACGGGTTGCAATTTTGACCTTTTAGTAAAAGATGATAAAATTGTGGGAGCAGCATCAAATCCAACCAGTCCTGTCAATGGGTATGCTCTCTGCGTCAAGGGCCGGTTTGGCTGGGATTATGTGCATAGCGAAAAAAGGATTAAGACTCCATTAATCAAAAAGGACGGGCAGTTCGTACCTGCCTCCTGGGATGAGGCGCTGGACTTAATAGCCGTCAAATTTAAGGAGATCAAGGATAAGTACGGCCCCGATTCGTTTGCCGCATTAAGTTCAGCCAGGTGTACAAATGAAGAGAACTATCTACTACAAAAATTTACCAGGGCAGTGATGGGCACGAACAATGTTGATCATTGTGCCCGTACGTGACACGCGCCGACCGTGGCCGGTTTGGCCACTACATTCGGCAGCGGTGCGATGACCAACTCAATCAACGAAATTGTAACTGACGCTGAGTTAATGATGCTGATCGGTACCAATACCACTGAAGCACACCCTGTCATCGGCTATAAAATGAGGCAGGCTGCCCGCCGCGGCGCCAAGCTGATCGTTGTCGACCCGCGACGCATAGATCTGGCTGAGGAGGCCGATTACTGGCTCCAGATCAGGCCGGGCACGGATATTCCGTTCCTGAACGGCCTGATGCACATCATTATCGAGGAAGATCTCTACGACAAGGAGTTCGTTGAGACGCGTACAGAGAATTTCCAGGCTCTCGCTGACACCGTCAGGAATTATACTCCCCGTTATGTGTCCACGCTGACCGGAATATCCGAGGAAGATCTGTACGCTGTGGCGCGGCTTTATGCCACTACAGACAGGGCGATGCTCTTTTACACCCTGGGCATTACCGAACATATCTGCGGAACACATAATGTCATGAGCACCGCCAATCTTGCCATGCTGACCGGGCATATCGGCAGGGCCGGTGTAGGGGTCAACCCGATCCGCGGCCAGAACAATGTGCAGGGCGCCTGTGACATGGGGGCGCTGCCTAACGTTTATACCGGATACCAGCGGGTTATTGACAAGGCTGCCCGTAAAAAATTCGAGAAGTCCTGGAATGTTCCCCTCCCGGATAAAAACGGCCTGATGATTCCAGAGATGTTTGAAGAGGCTAATAGCGGTGAGGTCAAGGCCATGTATATCTTTGGCGAGAACCCGGTGCTTACCGACCCCAATAGCAACCACATCCGTTCCGGCCTGGATAAACTGGAATTTCTGGTGGTCCAGGAATTGTTCCTGACCGAAACAGCGGAATATGCTGATGTGATTCTGCCAGGCTCCAGTTTTGCGGAAAAGGATGGAACCTTTACCAACACCGAGCGCCGCGTCCAGCGTGTGCGTAAGGCTATAGAACCAATTCCTGGACGGACCGATTGGCAGTCAATTACAGCGCTGAGCGCGAAAATGGGGTTTCCGATGGAGTACGGCAGCGCGGAAGAAATATGGATGGAAATAGCTTCTCTTACGCCCTCCATGGCCGGAATTAACTATGAGAGGTTAGAAGAAAAGGGGCTCCAGTGGCCGTGTCCGAACAGCGATCACCCGGGCACTCCTTTCCTGCACGTCGGTTCCTTCGTCCGAGGAAAAGGCCAATTCCAGGCAATCGACCATATTCCTCCCGCGGAAATGCCCAACGAAGAATATCCTTTTCTGCTTTCGACAGGCAGGGTGCTCCAGCACTACAATGTTACTACCCCTTATTCCGCCGGTATTCAAAGCATGTGGTCGGAAGAACTTTCTGAATTTAACCCGGAAAACGCGGCAGCCCTCGGTGTGGAAACGGGAGATATGATTAAAGTCACCTCCAGGCGCGGTGCGATTACGACCAGGATCAAAGTTACCGACAGGGTTCCCCCCGGTATGCTCTGGATGTCTTTCCACTATGCGGCGAGTCCGGCAAACGTAATAACCAGTGACGCTCTTGATCCAATTACAAAGACCGGCGAGTATAAGGTTGCTGCTGTTAAGATAGAAAAAATATAAATGGCTAAAATATCTATGTGAAAAGGTTTCTTTAAAGCTTGGCCCGGCATTTTGCCGGGCCAAGCTTTTAGATCGGGCAAAATCCGCCCGGGGCAGGAAGCTATAAGGGCAGGCCGCAAATACCGGTCAGTGTTCCGGAAAAGTCAGTGTTCCAAAAAATATTACTGAAATTTTGTGTGAAAGGCAGGAATATTAAACCGTGAGCCCGAATATATAACAAGGCAGGTTGGCAGGTTATGAAAGGTTTCAAAACTTCAGAGAATCTTGCTTCAAGGAGGTAATGAGATGATTGTTGTTCCGCAGGAACCGGTTTCTATCAAGCCGGTTGGCGTAGTTGTTTCTGATTTTAAAAAAGTAAGCCGGACTTTTGACTATAACAGAGAAAGTATGTTGTACATAAGGGAAGACCTGACCGATGCGCTCATAGGGGTTGAATATTTTTCTCACCTACATGTCATCTATCATCACCACCGCCGCGAAGACTGGTTTAAACTGATTGGCTGGAAGGAAGAAGAGCCTCCTATAACTCTGCCTTTTGCCAGCGAACCGGCCTGCCAGGGCGTATACTCCAACCGCTCTCCATCCCGTCCTTCAGCTCTGGGTTTCTGTGTGGTGGAGCTGCTTCGCCGGGAAAAAAATTGCCTTTACGTCAAAGGACTGGATGCTATCGACGGTTCTCCTGTTCTGGATATTAAAATATATATCCCCCACTACGATGCTTTTCCGTTAGCCGAGACCCCGCTGAACTGGTGCATGGGCCATGATTTAATAACTTCTTCCCGGCATTTCCACTGGGATACGATTAATGTCGGTCTTACTCTGGGGCTCCGGACAGGAGCCAAAGCTTTACAAATCCTGGGGATTGGCCGGGGGGAAGCGCTTAAGGCCGAGGTTGTGGGCGGGCATTTCTTTGCCCAGGGGATTGAAGGAGCCACGGGATGCGGTGTCCTGAAAGGTAATATGGTTTTTACGGAGAACTCCCAATCGCCCGGAGAATGGAAGCTGAAGCTGCTGGGGCCGGACAGCGAAGTGGAAATTACCCTGAAAGACCAGATCTATGCAGAGGCGGGGGAAGTCCTGGAACTTGAGGATGGCATATTATTTGCCTCTGTGCAAAAGATTCCGAGATAATTTCGAAATAATTTTGGTGAGGTTGAAAAATGGACTATTTGGCCATCTTTTCCTCTGTTAATTTGGTCAATCAGCTAAAAGGCCGGCTTAAACGGGATGGCCGCTATTTTGGCATGATCCGTGCTCCTCATGGACTTTCACCCGGAGGGTGCGGTTTTGCGCTCCGCTTTCCGGAAGAGGACCTGCTGTTGATCAGGCAGGCGGTAGAGGAACTAAAAATACCTCTGAACGGGATTTACCGGGAGGCAGGCGGCGAAAATGGTACTAAGAGCTATTTTCCGCTTGAGTGAACGGTTTAGCGGCTGTAAGAGAAGTTTTGCGGTAAAAGTCCCCCGTTCATTTGCACGTGGATTAATCGTGAGGAGAAAAAATGATCTATCTTGATAATGCCGCGACTTCCTGGCCCAAACCTCCGGCGGTGGCCCGGGAGATGGTAAGATGCCTTCAGGAATACGGTGCTAACCCCGGGAGAAGCGGGCATCAGATGGCGGTAAAGGCCGCGGAGAAAATATTCGAGTGCCGTGAGAATCTGGCAGCCCTGTTTGGGGCGGAGAATCCTTTGAGTTTTGTTTTTACTGCCAATGCTACCGGGGCCATTAACCTGGCTCTGAAAGGGTTGCTCCGGTCCGGAGACCATGTGATTTATTCCAGTATGGAGCATAATTCGGTAGTCCGTCCGCTGAAAAGGCTGGAGGCTCAAGGAGTGGAGCTTTCCCTTGTGCAGGCGGACGAGGGCGGCAGGGTTCATCCGGCTGATCTGGCAAAGGAGCTCCGGAATAATACCAGGCTTTTACTGGTAACCCATGCCTCCAATGTAACCGGTACCGTAAACGATGTGGAGGCAATCGGTTGCCTGGCAAAGGAGCACCGGCTTATTTTCATGGTGGACGCTTCCCAAAGCGCCGGGAGTTATCCGGTGGATATTGAGAGGATGAAGGCTG
>CAZQXY010000184.1:522-4145 GCA_964597455.1 uncultured Desulfovibrionaceae bacterium | reverse complement strand
CCGGCGCAAAGACTCATAATTATAAACACGCCCGTCAAAGGTCAGCCGCAGGCTTCCATCTTCGTTGGTGATGGGCCGACCGCCGGCAGCCGGATCAATGATTCCCAGATGGCGGAAGCCGAATCCCAGGTGTTCTTTATCCAGGTAATTACTTCCTCCATCCGGCCCCCGGTGATACATCTGTTCCCTCATTTTTGTAATCAGCTGTTCCTCTACCGGGCCTCTGTCCTGGAGAATTCCACAAAAACCGCTCATAATGTCATATCCCCCTTTATACTGCCGGGTGCACTTTTATCTCAGGTGCATTTTTTCTTCATTTTTATCTTATGATATCTTTCCGGAAATAGTTAAAAATAATCCTTTGTATATTTTGTATAAGCTTCACCCCTCAGGCTGCCTCTATATTTTCGTTTTTAGAAGAACAACTTCCTGCAGAATATTATCCGTACAGCATTTTATTTTTAAAAAGGGATCAGGATATGTTATAATTTGTAACAAGGCAACTACCGAGGAGGCTAAAGATGGATGAGCAGCCTGGAATCTAACTTTGATGTGATTGTGATCGGGGCGGGCCATGCGGGATGCGAGGCGGCGCTCGCCTCTGCCAGGATGGGGTGCAGCACCATGCTGATTACCCCTGTTTTGGACCATCCTGCCCTGATGGCCTGTAACCCCTCACTGGGCGGCCCCGGCAAGGGGCACCTGGTTAAGGAAATTGACGCGCTGGGCGGCATTATGGGTATCAATGCAGACCGCCACGCGCTGCAGATGCGCAGGTTAAATACCAGCAAGGGCCCGGCAGTCCAGGCCTTGAGGGCACAGATTGACAAAAACGCCTACCAGCGGGGCATGAAAGCATTCCTGGAGAACGAGCCGCTGCTGACCCTGCGGGAAGCTGCCGTCGAAGAGCTGCTCTGTGAAGGCGACGCGGTGCGCGGGGTTAAAACCCGGCAGGGCAGCACCTACTTCTGCCGTGCAGCCGTCCTCGCGGCCGGGGTTTACCTCAACGCGGAAATTTTCCTGGGGCATAACCATTTTCCCGGCGGCCCGGGTAACCAGAGCCCTTCCGTGGGGCTTGCGCACAACCTGCTTTCCCTCGGCTTCGAGACGGACCGCTTCAAAACGGGCACGCCTCCCCGCGTCTATAAAAGGAGTATCAACTTTGAAGGCCTCGCTGCCGTGGACGGGGAGCAGAATATCGGCAGCTTTTCCTACACCACGGGGAAAAAAGAATTCAAGCAGGTTTCCTGCTATTTAACTTATACCAACGAGAAAACACACCGGCTTATCCTGGATAATATAAATTACGCCCCGTTTTACTCAGGTTTGACCCGGGGAAAGGGCCCGCGCTACTGCCCCTCTATTGAGGATAAGGTGATCAGGTTTGCCGACCGGCAAAGACATCCTATATTTATCGAGCCCGAGAGCGATGAGACGGAGGAGATGTACCTGCAGGGGATTTCCACGGGGCTGCCGGAGGAGTTGCAGTACGCGTTTTTGCGCACCATACCGGGGCTGGAGGAGGTAGTCATCAGCCGTCCGGCATATGCCATCGAATACGATTATTTCCCTCCCACGCAGCTTAAGGCCACCCTGGAAACGAAAAAAATCGACGGGCTTTTCTTCGCCGGCCAGATAAACGGTACCACGGGTTACGAGGAAGCCGCAGCACAGGGGTTGCTGGCCGGGATCAACGCGGCGCTGCTCTGCCGCAGCGAGGAACCCTTTATCCTGAACAGGACGGAGGCGTACATGGGTGTGCTGGTAGACGACCTAACTATCAAGGGCGTTACCGAACCGTACCGCATGTTTACCTCGCGCTGCGAGTACCGCCTGCTGCTGCGGCACGACAACGCAGACCTGCGCCTGACGGAAAGGGGTTACCGCCTGGGCCTGGTCGATGAAGACCGTTATCAGCTTTTTGAGGAGAAGAAACGGCTGCTGGAGGCGGAGAAAGGGAAATTGCAGGGGATCCGCCTCAACCCGTCGCCGGCCCTCGACGAGGCACTGGAAAAAGCGGGCTCCGCTCCACTTTCCAAGCCCCAGGCCCTGGCGGAACTCCTTAAAAGGCCGGAGTTGAGCTACAATGATCTTTTTCTTCTTGCTGGCGCAGTTGGGACTGATGCAGCTGATGCTGCCGGTGCAGCAGGTGAAGCTAATGCAGCCAGTGCGCCTAGCGAAGAGGATTACTTTTCGCCGTCGGCGGATCCCGAGATCACCCGGGAAATCGAAACCCAGATCAAGTACGAAGGCTATCTTATCAAGCAGGAAAATAGCGTCCGGCAGCTGGCCAAGCTGGAGGCCAAAGTCATCCCGCCGGATTTCTCCTATGACGAGCTGACCAACCTCTCCACGGAGGCCAAACAGAAGCTCAAGGAGATCAGGCCGCGCACTCTGGGGCAGGCCTCGCGCCTGGAAGGGGTAACCCCGGCGGATATATCCTTCCTGGCGCTGCGCCTGGAAGGAAGAAGGCGCCTGGCGAAAGGGGAACTACCCGGTGATTAAAGGCGTGGGGATTGATTTCATACGTGTGGAGCGCGTCAACCAAGCTTACCGCCACAGGCCGGAGCGCTTCCTGCAGCGCATCTTTACAATAAAAGAAAGGGAAGCGATCCTCAAAAAGGCAAACCCCGCTTCTTTTATGGCCGCCCGTTTTGCCGCCAAGGAAGCGGTTGCCAAAGCCCTGGGCTGCGGTATCGGCCCAGTCCGCTGGCGCGAAATGGAGATCCTCTCCGGGGAGAGGGGAAAGCCCGTAGTGCATTTGACCGGGAACGCGCAGCGCTGGGCGGGAAAATATGGTATTGCAGGCGTGGAGGTCACCATCTCTCACGACGGCCCCTACGCTGTCGCCGCAGCGATAGCCTATGGCTACGAAGCTACAAGAGTTGGCTTGACAGAAGATGACATCTTTGATTAAATCAAACTGTTCAGAGAAAGGCGGGATTTTCATTGGGGCATCCGGATCGCAGAGCGCTGCGGGAACGCAAAAAAAGGGCCAAACAGAAGCAGAAAATGCTGGGGCGCAGGAGTTTTCTGGATGTCTTGGACTTAACCCCTTATAATGTCGTGGGGTTAATACGCAACCCGGATTTCACAATTAAGTATAAGTAATTTAAAATTTTGCGCACCTTGACAAATACTGTTTGATTTAGCAATCTGTTCATGTGATGAACAAAAAACTATTGAGCAGCAATCATGGTAATAACGGGTTACCCTCTTAAGAAAGGAAGAAATTAATGAAAGTATACTATGATGATCAGGTAGATGCGTTATATTTAAAATTTGGAGACGAATGCTAAGCTAAGTCAGATTACGAAATAGAACCCAAGCGCGCGATCCTCATTGTTTGTTTGCTGCTGATGTGCGAAAAGCTTTCCGGGAGCCCTTATTTTGGCGTGTACATGAAACTTTTCAGAAAGGGTGAGCATTTATGTATAAAACGAAAATATTAAAGGATATTTTAAATTAAAATTAGGTTACTATGGCCGATATTCAAATACCCTACCAGCAAGAATATGTAGACTACCTGGAGATTGAGTGCGGCTATCAGCCCCTCAGCATCGAAAGCTACCTGATCGACCTGCGGGTTTTCTTTCGCTACCTGTGGGACAAGCACTTCGACC
>CAZQXY010000184.1:0-512 GCA_964597455.1 uncultured Desulfovibrionaceae bacterium | reverse complement strand
TGGGACTTTGTTGATTTAAAAGATTTCTTAGAAAAAGAGTTAGAGAAAAAAATAGATTTAACAACAGAAAATGCCCTAAAACCCCAAATAAAAGAGGCTATATTAAGTGAGGTTCGTTACCAGTGAAGCGGGGAGATATATTATATATAGAAGACACACTTGAATGTATGCAAAAAATTGAAACATACATTTAAATTATCAATCATTTATTGAAAATCAGATGGCAAAAGATGCTGTTATTATTATGTAGATATAAAGGACAGTGCTAACGAGAACCTTTAGTGAAACGAATTAAAAGCCAATCCGAGAGTTTTTCTGATTGGACGATTATATCGAATGAAAACACCACCACTGCCCTGGAAGCCTACCTGGCTGTGCGCCTCCCGGCTTCGGACGTGATAAAAGAGCTTTTTCTCAACAGGGATGGTAAGCCGCTCCACCAGGTAGGGCTCAACCGGTGGTTTCATCGGCTCTGCGAGAAGGCGGGGGTACAAAAGCCCGGGCTTTCCGTG